>JAYELX010000223.1:0-3359 GCA_034717875.1 Chloroflexota bacterium
TTCGCTCAGATTGGGAATTTCGACGCCTACCTTGACTTCGCCGATGCGCACGGGCAGGGCAAAGCGAATGGTTTGATCGGCGCGTTTTTTGTCGAATTGCATCACCCGCAGCATGGCCTCACGGTCGAGATTGGCGGGGATTTGAGTTTCCAAGCCCAGATTCTCCAGCACAGAGGCAATTTCGTCAGCCAAACCCGGCTCGGCCAGACCAATGGCTTGGGCCAATTTCGCCTCGGCGACCATGCCGATGGCGACGCCCTCTCCATGCTTAATTTGATATCCCGAAACCGCCTCAACGGCGTGCCCGATGGTGTGCCCCAAATTGAGCGCGGCGCGCAGATTCCCCTCGTAGGGGTCTTGCTCGATGATTGCGATCTTGACTGCCGCGGCGCGGCGAATGATCTCACCCAGACCTGACAGGTTTCCAAAACCTGTCAGGTCTCTACATAAATCAAACAATCCCGGGTCGCTGATGATGCCGTGTTTGACCACTTCGGCCATGCCGGAACGCAGCTCTTCTTGCGGGAGCGTACCCAATGTGAGCGGGTCAGTGAGCACAAACGTAGGCGGATGAAAGGCTCCAACCAGGTTCTTACCTCGGGGGAGATCAACGCCCGTCTTGCCGCCCAGACTGGCATCCACCATGGCAAGCAGCGTGGTTGGCAGACTGGCCCAGCGGATGCCGCGCATATACGTCGCCGCAGCAAACCCGGCCATGTCGCCGGTGACGCCGCCGCCCAGCGCAAGCACTAAGCCGCGCCGCTCGAGTCCAATATCCAAAAACGAGTCCCACAATTTTTGCAGGGTGGATAAATTCTTATGTTCTTCGCCGGGGGAAAAAGTGATCAGATGCGGGGAATAACCAACTTCTGTCAACGAATTCAAAACTCGGTCGGCGTAAAGTGCGGCCACGGTCTCATCGCTGACCAGGGCCAATGGCCCGCGCGGGTCTTGCGCCCCCACCATCGCTCCAACTTGCGGCAAGCCATCAGCGCGGATCAGCACGCGGTAGCCAGTGCCCATTGCTTGAGGGAAAAAGTGGCCTATGGCGGTCTGAATCCGCAGCAGAATTTCGTCGGGGCTGAGGTTGTCGGTGGGAATTTGCAAATCGAAAGAGCCGTAATGCGATTCTCGCTCTGACATCAGGGCGCGCAGTTTCGCTTCTCGGTCTTCAGCCAGCAGCGGGCGGGTATCGGGGGTATCGGCCAGGCGCGCTATCAGCGTTTCAACTGAGGCGGTCAGGCAAACAATCTGGCCGGCATCTTCGGCGGCGCGGCGGTTTTGGTGCGAGAGCAGTGCCCCCCCTCCTAAGGAGATAATAGCCGGGGACGCTGATATGGCTTCAAAGAGGGCATGAGTCTCCCTCTCACGGAAACGGGATTCACCCTCACGGGAGAAAATCTTGGGGATCGGCATCTCCGCTCGGGCGGCGATATCTTCATCCAAATCAACAAAAGGAAGCTGCAATAGTTCGGCCAATTTTCGCCCCAGGGTAGATTTTCCCACCCCCGGCGGGCCATACAAAAACACTGATTCCTGATCCCTGATACCTGATCCCTGACTCATTCTGGCCACCAGGTGTGCGGGACATTGTCGAGGGGCAGGTCGGCGAGGCGGGCGCGGCGGAGGGCGGCGAAACGGGGCTTCATTTCGGAGAGGGAGTCGCCGCCAAGTTTTTCGATCAGGGCATCGGCAAGTGTGTGCGCGGCCGCGCTTTCGATGATGGGCACGGCGCGGGGGACGGGGCAATAGTCGGAGCGTTCGTATTGGGTTTTGGCACCTTCGCCCGTGGACAGGTCGACGGTTGCTTGCGGGGTCAGGGTGGTGGCGATGGGTTTCATGGCCGCGCGCATGAGCAGGGGTTGGCCGGTGGTGATGCCGCCTTCCAGTCCGCCGGCTCGGTTGGTGGGACGGGTGAGGAGTTGGGAGTTGGGAGTTGGAAGTTTTGAGTTGTGAGTTGCGGGTTGCGAGTTGGGGTGAAGATGAATTGCGTCGTGGACTTGTGTGCCGGGCAGACGCGTGTTTGCGAAAGCGGGGCCGATTTCGACGCCTTTGATGGCCTGGATGCCAAGAATGGCCGCGCCCAGACGGGAGTCCAGACGGCGATCCCAGTGGACGTGGCTGCCCAATCCGGGCGGTAAATTTAGAGCGACGCACTCGATGACGCCACCGAGGGTGTCACCTGCTTTTATGATTGCGCTTATGGCTGCGACCATGGCTGCGCTGGATTCGGGATCGGGGCAGCGCACCTGGCTTTTTTCGGCCCGCTCGAACCGTGAGAGGAAATCTACCCCGTTCAGGTTTGCGTTGATGTCACCGATAGCAATAACGTAGCCGCCAATTCGAATATCGAACTGGCGTAGGAAATGTTTGAATATCGCTCCGACAGCAACGCGGGCAGCAGTCTCACGAGCGGAGGCGCGCTCCAGGCTAGGGCGCAGATCGCCGTAGCCATATTTTATCGCCGCGGTCAGGTCGGCGTGGCCAGGGCGCGGGATGGTGAAAGGCGGAATCTCTTCGCCGCGCCATTGTTCATGGTTGCGGTTTTCGATGCGCAGGGCTATCGGCGCGCCGGTAGTGCATCCGTCCATCACGCCGCTCCGGATTTGGACCGTGTCGCTTTCGATTTTCATGCGCGCCCCAGCTCCATAGCCGCGTTGACGCCGGGCTAATTCGGGATCGATATGTTTTACTGAAAGTGGCAATCCCGCTGGCAGACCTTCCAAAATGGCGATTAAGGCCGGGCCATGGGATTCGCCGGCGGTAAGGAATTTTAGAGACATAAGAATTGTGAATGGTGAATGGTGAATGGTGAATGGTGAATGAAGACTGATACCTGCCCACCGATTATGCCGCGAGTTGTCCAATTTGCCAACCCCAATTGGGAATGCAAAATGATGAATGCCGAATGATGAATCAAGAACACAAACAGCTTTACTGATATAATTTCATTCAACATTTTACATTCTACATTCTGCATTCTACATTCCGCATTCTACATTCTGCATTCACTCCCCATGCCCCCAACTGTCCACACTCGTGAAATCGCATATATTGATCCCTTTTTGGCTTTCCAACCTTTTGCTGGCGATAGCGGCGCGGTTTTTCTCGACAGCGCCCAGGTCACCGATAGATTGGGGCGCTATTCATTCATCACCTCGGATCCGTTTCTAATGCTGAGGAGCAAAAACGGAGCTATCCAACTGGGCAATCAGCACGTCAGCGGCGACCCGTTCGAGGTGCTGCGCTCCCAATTAGCCCGCTATCCACTGGCACATCGCGCCGGGCTGCCTCCCTTTCAAACCGGGGTGGCCGGGTACTTCGCTTATGATTTAGCCCATCACCTGGAAACACTGCCC
>JAYELX010000224.1:0-3356 GCA_034717875.1 Chloroflexota bacterium
ATAGCCTTATATGTGTCCCGAGCGAGTGTGGAGATGAAGCCAAGCTCGGGCTGGGTGCGTAGTAATTCGCCCCAGGCTTCCTGACTGAGTTCGCTATAAGCTCGGCGTGCGGTTTTTAGGGCTTCGTCGTGTTCGGTGAACAGACGCGCATTTTCGATGGCAATGGCGATTTGATCGGCAAGTATCTGGAGCACGTTGATGTCTTCATCAGAGAAGGCAGCCTCACGCTTGCTTTGCACATCTATTGCGCCTAGTAATTCGCCGCCAATTATGAGCGGCAGGGCCATCTCGGAGCGCGTTTCGGGTAAGTCCGGATTGTCGAAAAAGACTGCGTCTGTCCCTACGTCCAGGGCAATGCGGGCTTCTTGTTGGGCTGTTACGTATCCTACAATGCCAACTTCGCCCACTTTCAAGCGATGCCCTCGGGTAAGCATTTTTTGTCCACCTTTACTATTGGCAGCCTGTAGCACAGCATATTCGCCAGAGGTATCTAGCAAGAAAACGCCGATGTGATAGAAGCCGAAGCGCTCACTAATGAGGTGCGTTACTTGTGATAGTAGTTCACCCATATCTCGAAGGGTCGCAGCCGCGTGCCCGACCTCAGCAGCAGCCTGAAGTTGGACTGCCCGGCGTTCAAGATGCTTGGTACGTTCGGCGACGCGCTGCTCCAATGTGCCAATCAAGTCTCGTAATTGGCTTGTCATGGTATTGAAGCTCTGGGCTAGGGTGCCGATTTCATCTTCGGTTAGCACTGGCGCGGTTTGGCTAAAGTCACCGTCAGCTACCTGTGCAGCTATATTGGTGATTGCTAGGATTGGGCGTGTAACCTGTTGAGTAACAAAGTAAATACCAAAACTGGTCATCAAAGCCGAAGTCAAGCCTACACCAAGAATGATAAACGCGAGTCTCTGGGCAGGGGCGAATACCTCTTCTTGGCTGATCTCGGCCATCAGGGCCATATCATGCTCTTCTAACCAAGTATAAACGCCGATAACGGGCGTCCCTTGGTAGTTTTGGTAAATGCCTGATCCATCATTCCCTTGTAAAGCAGCGTCAATCCCAGTGGTGTGGACGCCGCGAGGAAAGTCTTCGTGTCCGAAGCGGGCTTCAGAGACAAAGGTGCTGAATTGATCTACAAGATAGGTTTCACCGCTTGCTCCTAAGCCGGCGCATTCAAGAATGATGTGATCTAAGCGTTCCAGGTTTATATGGGTGGCTAAAACGCCAATATGATGGCCTTGTTTGTCGTGAAGCGGTGTAGCAATGGTCATTGTCGGTTCGCCACTTACAGAGGAGGGGTAGACGTTTTGGACGTATGTATCTTGGCGTCCTTCGGTGAAATAGGTGTCCGTTACGCGATACTCTCCCTCGCGGGCGGGACTGGTCGAGAGTATGATTTTGCCTCCAACGTGAGTGAGGATGAAAATTTCCGACAGTTCGCTATTTTGTGCGAGTACTTTTGCTAGATACTCTGAGAGCGTGGCATAACCGTCCTGAAATTCCGGTTCAGTTTCTTTATGGTTGAGCAATATCTCCGCCTGAGTTCTGATTGTTGGTAGTTGTGCTAAGAAAACGACATCTTGTTTATTATCGTTGACCCAGCGGTTCAACTCACCCTCTTTTAGAGTAGTCGCTGTTCTAAGCTGTTCGAAAATTGATTTTTGCAGTGCGTTTCTTGTTAGGGTAAATGTCAGAATCGGGCCAACGCTCGCTGTGATTAAAGCGAGGAGCAAAAAATATCCGATCAGGCGAACCCTCAGGTTCCTTTTCCAGAAATTCATTTTGTTTCCTTTAGTCAGTAGTCGAGCATAAAATTTATGGTCCAGGAACACGGTTCCTCGTCCCCCTACGGGGATGCTTCGCGAAGGAACCGTGTTCTTGGGACTGAAGAAATTTTGCTCTGGTACTTTTTTACGGGCTAACTTGTTTGTAAAACACAAAATCACCAGCTGTAATTTTCAAGATCACTGCGCTTTTAATTGGATCTCCTGTGCCGCGATATTTCATTGTGCCCGTGATACCTGAATAAGCATCAATTGTAGATAAACCAGTGCGGATAGACTCTGGATCGGCATCGTTTTGACTCTGGATCGCTTGAAAAAGTAGCCCGAAAGCGTCATACGTCAAGGCTGCGACGTCATCCGGTGTTTGGCCGTAGATCTGGCGATAAGCCTCAATAAAGGGCTTGGCTTGTTCATTAGAGGTGTCGGCAAAATAGTGTGTGCTAAAGAAACTGCCTTCTAGGTCTGCAAGGTCGGCTTTTTCTATGCCCATCCATGAATCACTTCCAATGACAGCAGCGGTGATGCCCATTTCTCTGGCTTGGCGTACTTGTTGGGGCACTTCATTATAGTAGTTAGGTAAGAATAACACTTCTGCCCCACTGGCTTTTATGCGTTCGAATTGAGTGCTAAAATCTTGCTCGCCTGTAGTATAAGATTCAAAGGCTACTACCTCTCCACCAGCATCTTCTACAACTTGTTTGTAAATTTCGGCGATACCTTTATTGTAGTCGCTGGCAACATCGTAGAGTACAGCAACTTTGTGAGTCCCCAATTCTTCGAAAGTGAAGCGGGCCATGACTTGTCCTTGGAAGGAGTCAATAAAAGCAATCCGGAAAATATAATCTTTGCCGTGGGTAGTTTTTGGGTTTGTCGACCACGGGCTGATCATCGGAATGTGAGAACTTTCTGCCGCATTAGAGGCCGGGATAGCGTTACGGCTTGCCTGAGGGCCAATAATGGCAACCACATTATCTTGGTTGATGAGTTTTTGTACTGCCGCGACGGCGGCTTGTTCTTTGTCCTGATTGTCTTCAATAATCAGCGTGATTTCGTATCGTTGCCCATCTACCTCCAGCCCGCCAGCTTTGTTCACTTCTTGTGCGACCATTTCTGCCGCGTTAACTGTCGATTGGCCAACGGCGGCAATCTCACCTGTGATCGGAGCGATAACCCCGATGCGGATTTCTTGCTCTTGAGAAGGCGAAGACTTACAAGCAGCTAATCCGAGAGTAATGATTACTACTACAAATATGAATCGGAAAATATGTCTATTTCGCATGGTAAATCCTCCTATTTTGAATGATCTGACGATTCTGGGTTAGTCCCCAGCCGGATTTCAGCTTCCGCCAAGTTCAAGACTTGTTGTATTTCGCTTGCAGCAGTTTGCAGCACAGTTTCGATATCCAGGGTTTCGCGCATTCGAGCGGTGATTTCGCCAACAATGTGCTCTTCGGCAGCGCGTTGTTGCGTCTCTTCGTATAAGCGAGCAGTGTCCAGGGCTGATTCCAATCGCTCGGCCAGGTTTTCTAATAACTCTTTTTCTGCGAGTGCCCATCTGTCACCAGACGATTT
>JAYELX010000225.1:0-13283 GCA_034717875.1 Chloroflexota bacterium
TTTTTAAGTAAGCGCGTCGCACCTGATTAGTGTTTCAGCTAACGTTTGCGTAGACATTGTCGGCATTTTTGTGTTCTCCCGTCTCATCAGAACGGCGATTCACATCCAGTTCTGACCAGCGGTAGCATTTGCAAGGAATGCCATCGCAACAGTCCTGGCAGCAATAGTGGCGACCGTGTTTCACCAATGGAATCCAGTTGATTTCAACACCGCACCCATCGCACCAGATAGTATTATTTTCGCGGGACATGATTCTCACCTCCTTCGAAGTTGAAATACAATCCTGATAAAATGAGCGATAGTGGTAAAGATTTATGATGAGGTGACAGTCACCTGTGTTCATCACTTATTCTTAAACCACCATCAAATGAAACAAAATTTGAGCAGCTACCTCCTTTCGTTGGTTTAAATACGCGATGCCTGACCGGATGTTGTATCTTCATCGAGCCAGGCATTTTGGCATGAACCTGCGATGTGGAGAAGCTTGCCCAGCTCGAATAGCTGGGGCCGACTAGTTTATTAGTACATTAGCAGTTGATTCTTTGTACAATGAGCAAGAAAATCTTTACCACAAAGGACACAAAGACGTTTTTAAGTTTTTCCTTTGTGTTCCTTCGTGTACTTCGTGGTAAAAGTTCTTGCCTTTTTGGTTCCGGCTTGTCCAGGTTAGGTGTACCCTAACTGTAGCAAAAAAATGATATAATTTCAAGAAGTATTTCCTTTTCGTTACTTGTTTGTATTGATGGCTTGTGCTAAACTTTTTATAGCCTATGACTGAATCAAGTATGTTTCGCAATGCAATCGCAGCAATCAGACAGAATCAACGTGTCCGGGCGCGTGATATACTGACGCGTTTATTACGTGCCGATAAGAAAAAGCTGGAGTACTGGCTTTGGTTAAGTTCGATTGTTGATTCCAGGAAAGAGCGTGTTTATTGCCTGCAAACAGTTCTGCGCCTCGATCCAGAGAATCAAGCCGCAAAGCGCGGTTTACGATTGTTGGGGGAAGCTACAGATGGCGAAGAGATTATACCGATACCACCAACACGTCGAGCATGGGATGTGGATATTGAAGACGAAGAAGATGATGAAGCTCAGCGGGGGCTAAAGAAGGTATGGACTAACCCGAAGCAGAGATTATTATTACTTCTGGGCACATCTGTTGTGGTCGTTGGCCTGATAATGGGGGGGATATTTGGAGTGCCTGCATACTTGGTTGGGCCTCATCTTACTATCACTCCCATCGCCTGGACGCCAACCACCACCCACACCCCCACGAGTACCCCGAAGGTGCGTACAGCTACACCTACACCCTCGTCGATTCAACCATTATGGACATTGCTGGATGCGACTTATACACCCATGCCCGTATACGTCAATACGCCACACCCTCGCAGTGAGGCTTATAGCATTGCTCTTCGTTCCTTCGCGAGCGGGGACTATAAATCTACGCTGTCATTTATGGAGCAAGCCCAACGTGATGAGCCCAACGCCCCTGATATTCAGTACTATATCGGAGAGTCGCATCGATTGCTAGAAGAATATGATCAGGCCCTCGCGGCTTATGATGCTGCTATAGAAGTAGACACCGATTTTGCTCCGGCGTATCTGGGCCGGGCATTGACTTTGTTAGGGAAATCCCCAGATGCGATAATCGAAGATGATTTGCGCAAGGTTATCGAGTTAGCTCCTCAATACGAGAGCGCGTACTTTGAATTGGCGTTATATCAGTTGAAACAAGGGCATCCGGAAACAGCGATCGAGACTTTAGACGAAGCGGAAGATTTGCTGCTCGATTATTCACGTTATTATATGATCCGCGCTAAGGCTTTATTTGCCCTGGGTGAAGATGAAGCAGCACTCGATTATGCAGAGCAGGCTTACGAGCGCGACATTACAGCATTGCCCATTTACCTCATATTGGGGCAGGCCTATCTGGAAAATGATCAACCAGAAAAAGCTCTCGAGTATATTCAGACCTATGGGAGATATAAAGAGGTCGAGGAACCCCTATATTGGGCATTACTGGGCTGGGCTTATTACGAAAGCGGCGAATCGTATGATGAAGCTTCCCATGCACTAGAAAAAGCGTTAGAGCTGGACGATGAGCTTGCGCTGGCCTATCAATACCGCGGCATGTTGGCTATGGCGACAGGGGATGCGAGTCAAGCTGTTAATGATTTGTATCGGGCCCGCAGCATTTCTCCGGATTCGTTCGAAATTTGCCTCGATTTTGGATTGGCTTTGTGGGCAAACGAGCGCGTCAATGACGCCTACAAACAGATCAATGGTACTGAGGAATTGGCGCATTCTGACAAGGACTTTGGCAAATTGTATTATTATCGCGCCCAAGTTGCCGATGAGTTGGCGCA
Organism: Chloroflexota bacterium; assembly: GCA_034717875.1. Taxonomy (GTDB): domain Bacteria; phylum Chloroflexota; class Anaerolineae; order Anaerolineales; family UBA11858; genus JAYELX01. The sequence continues at coordinate 2,372 of JAYELX010000225.1, forward strand.
ATACGATCAGGCCGAACAGGATTGGGCCGCTCTTCTGGGTTTGCCGGCGGGCACTGTTCCTGCAAAGTGGCTTGAAGAAGCAGAGCTTTACTTGGGTATCTCCACGGCAACTCCTATGGGGTCAGTCACAGTAACTGTCGTCTCAACACCATCTCCATTCCCAACGAGCGAGTAAGCATACGGCGGGAATCCCCTGCGGGGATGCAAAGCGTAGAATCCTGCCCTAATCCACCGGTTTTTTGAGATGATACCTAAATCCGACGAAATAAAAATGGGTGGTTGTTAGATGGTAAGTGATGCCTCGATTACACAGGTGACAGTCACTTAGTGAATAGGCCTAATTTAGGCATTAATATGCTTTGCAAGCACATTTTTCTAGCAAAGCTCCGAAGTAAGTGACTGTCACCTTTCACCAGTATTTACTTCTTTCCAAATACCTAACCCGGACAAGCCGGAATCAAACAGGAAAAGAATATCACCTCAAAGTACACAAAGGGACACAAAGGGAAATCTTAGATACTTCTTTGTGTACTTCGAGTCCTTTGTGGTTACAATTTGCTTGTTTTTTGTGCAAGATTTTCACTGCTAAGATACTAAAAATGATATCTATGAACAAACAACGCGGCGACGTGATAGTATTTAATAACAATAAGCTAATGGCTGTATTTAATTCGATAAACGAAAGCATTGTGACGATTAGCACCGATGGAAATATTACTTTGGTGAACCAATATGCACAAACCCTGACTGGATTATCCGACACTCAGCTTTTAGGTGCGCACTTGCTCGATTTGCCTGATAATGTATTGACCATATTAGGGTATCGTCGCGACGAGTTGAAAACCATGCTGGATGAATTATCTCAGAGGGTAATGTCGTTGAAGCCCAAAGAGACATATCGGATACCCGATGTGATACCGCCACGCGTGCTGGAACGAGCAATGCAACCTGTGCGCAACCCCGAGGGGGAATTACTTGGCTGGTTGATGGTTTGGCGTGATGTCACCACCGAGCATGAAGCCAACCAGCAGCGCGAAGCAATTATCGATGTGATTATTCATAACCTCCGTTCTCCCGTGAGCGCAGTTCTGGGGGCAATTGATTTGCTGGATGAGGTCATTCCCGAAGAAATTCACGCTGACGTGATCGATAATTCTCTGCGGGTAGCTCGTCGAGGGGCGAAGCGTGTGCTTCTATTAACCAAGTCTTTGCTGGATATCGTGCGAATGCAGTCTGGACACATAGAATTGGAAAGAAGCCCGGTCGATCTTTCGATAATGGCTTACAAGTTAGTGGAAGATGCTGCTTATATGGCGGATGAATACGGGATCGACGTACACAACGAAGTGCCAGATGACTTGCCCATAATCCTGGTCGACGAGAAAAAAATACGACGCATGATTGCACACTTGCTGGATAATGCTGTCAAGTTCAGCATAGATAATAGTCAAGTACGTATTCGGGCCACGCCAAAATTAGATAAAATAATTATTCAAGTTTATGACACCGGCCCTGGAATACCTGCTGAACATCGCGAGATGATTTTCGAACGTTATGCGCAAATCGAGGGGCAGCTTGGCCGCTGGCGGGGTGCTGGCATGGGTTTGGCTTTTTGTCGATTGGTGGTTGATGCTCACGGGGGAAAAATTTGGGTTGAGGATTTACCGAAAAACCGCGGAAGTGTTTTCAATGTGTCTCTCCCTATTTGAGGTTGAAATTTATTTCTCTTGCCAACCACAATTAAGCGCGTTATACTTGTTATATAGTTTGAGATAAGATAATAAACGAGGTTAGAAAGTTATGCCAATTTATACATATCGATGTGAGAGTTGCGGGATTCAATTTGACCGTCGGCAAAAGTTTTCCGATGATCCCCTGAAAATTTGTCCTGAATGTGAAAAAGAAACATTGCGGAAAGTGTACCAGCCGGTTGGGATTGTATTCAAAGGCTCCGGTTTTTATTCGACAGACAATCGTTCCCCATCTGGAATGGAACGCAGCAATGGCGCAGCGTCTGACGATGGCGAGAATACTTCATCGCCGTCCACTGATTCGTCATCTAGCGATAGCGAAAAAAAGACCAAGGATACAGCTAAGATGGATAGCTAGTTAGCTGAAATTGACTGAAATATCAAAAACGCTCCTTACAAAGGAGCGTTTTTTTGATTCCCTGTACGTGTCTTCTCAAAATTCTAGAGGAAGCATCCACTGCTGTGACCGGTCTGGCCGCAGGCCCGCCTATGGCGTGACCGAGTCGCCTCGCACGCACGGTCAGGAGACCAGCTTGAGCGATTGGGGTATGCTTCCGAAGATCGATTTGAGCATTAATAAACTTAATTTTGAGGATTTCCACCGAGCTGCATTAGTATGTTTTCTAAGCATAAGTGTTAACTTCATAGCCCAGACCTGACAGGTTTTCGGATATGTTTTCAAAAGAAAAAATACGCTAAAACGGTCGAAATCTCATCTCAAAAGCATCTTTGGAAACCTGTCAGGTCTTAAGTTAACATGAAACGCTATCTCTACTTTTTGAGCAGATATTACCATTCTTTTCTAGAAGCGCGGGAAACGCCGCAGGATTGTTGCCGCTTCGGGCAAGGCCACCCGTTCCCCATAGTCGAGGTCTAACAGGCTTTTGCCGGGCCTCTTCGAAACGTCTTGGTAAATAAAAATCTGCGTGCCTTTCTTGGCGTAGCGGTTTTTGACATAGGCCTGACCGAGAAAATATCCGTCTTTATCGGTAGCACAACTGGTCACGCGGCCAATCACGCGGCCGTGTTCATCCATAACCGGATCATCATAATGGGCCTTGCGGACACGCTTGTCGCTGAAGCGGAAGCGCACAACTACGCCGTCGCGCTTTTCCTCACGAGCACGAAAGGCCTCTCGACCGATGAACCATGGTTTGTGCGTTTTTACATAGGAGCCGAATCCGGCTTCACCAACGCCAAACCCCAACGGGCCAGACATCTCGTGCCCATATAACGGCAACCCTGCCTCGGTGCGGAGTGAATCTCTAGCTCCCAGCCCAGCAGGAATCAGTCCGAGCGGTTCTCCCACGGTTAGAATCGCCTCGAATAAATCTACCACTTTGTCCGGATGCACAAATAACTCGAAGGACATGCTTTCACCAGTGTAGCCCGTGCGCGAAACAACCAGATCCATTCCGCCAACTTTGGCATCGCACAACTCAGTTCGTCTCAGGTGCATTATTTTTCTGCGGTCAGCGTCGTTAATATCAAGGGAAAGCAAAATGTCACGCGAGCGGGGGCCTTGCAAAGCAATATCCACCAGCATGTCGGCGCCTTCCTTGGGGTCACGCAAATTGCGCAAAACCACGCCGCGGCCAAAAGTGCGCGCCCACGGACGGGCGTTATCAATTTTGGCTTTGCCCTCCCGCACCGCGTTCAGCCAGGCCCAATCTTTGGCATCGTTAGAAGCATTGACCACGATCAGGTATTTCTCGGCAGCTCGGCGATAGACTAACAGATCATCGATCACGTTGGCGTTGGGGTCGAGAAGGTGCGTGTAAAGCGATACCCCCACGGCCAGCGACGAAATATCATTGCCGCAAACACTGTCCAGGAAAGCCATTGCACAGTAGCCCTCCGCTTGATAAACGCCCATGTGCGCCACGTCGAATAAGCCAGCAGCCTCACGCACTGCGATGTGTTCATCCATCACCGAGGCATAACGGACTGGCATTTCCCAGCCTGCAAATGGAACCATGCGCCCGCCAAGTTTGACATGCAGATCATAGAGCGGGGTGCGGTGTAATTCAGGACTTTCTTCTTCTTTCCATCTGAAATCTGGGAGAGATTGGCCCTCCCCGGTGAGGATACCGAGATAATAAGGTTTATCTGTTCCGAGGGGATTGCCGCTGATGATGGTGTTTGGAGTGTCATCGGATTCGCGCACGCAAACGGGGCCAGGAATCTTGCGAAGTAAATCTTGATCTACTTTGACATATCCATCCGAAACAGCCCGCAGCCATGCCAATGCCAATCCGGCTTTCTCTGCCGGAACGGTCAAGCGTAGTTGTTGGCTATCGGTGAACGTCAGCATACAGGTGATAATCCCTTCGGGCGTGTGGAGTTGGGTAGGTTGACTCTGCCCAGCTTCCAGTGATTCAATATCGCTGCTGACCATAAAATTCAGGTACTCACGAGCCTTTTCCCCGTCGATAATATAAGTTGAATTGGCGGCTTGTTCATCAGCTTCATCGTCCAGATAATAGAAATGTGGATACCCGTGCTTGACTGGTTCGAAATCGATTCCCGCACTTTCAGCCAGGTCGCGTACTTTGAGTTTGGCACTTTCCAAAACACGGAAGTCAACTTTTGCCCGCAGCTTGCGACCTTGATAATAGGGTTCACAAGATAGTAAAATATCGGCGATGATATTTGCTAATTGGCGGGTTTCTTTTTCTTTGAAGCCGCGTTGTGTGATCCAGGGCGTTCCCATCCGGACGCCAGAAGGGTTTCGGGCTGATTTATCACCGGGGATGGTGTTGCGATTGGTGACAATTCCGGCCACGTCCAGAATGCGAGCGGCCAGGTCACCGCTCAACCAGGCATTATCTTTTCCCCGAACAGATTTGGCATCGATATTCAGCAAGTGCGTGTTAGTGCCGCCAAAGGGGATGCGGAAGCCGCGCTCTTCGAGTTGGTCTGCGAGTATCTTGCAATTGGTGACAATTTGTTTTTGCAGCTCTATAAACTGGTCAGTTTTAGCCAGTTTGAAAGCCAAAGCCATGGCTCCAAATACATTTACGTGGGGGCCACCCTGTTCGCCCGGAAAAACTGCTCGATCTATTTTTTGGATGATTTCTCTTTCCGTACTCATCAGAATGGCTCCACGCGGGCCGCATAGGGTTTTATGCGTTGTGGTTGAGATGATGTGGGCGTGCCCGATGGGGCTGGGGTATATCCCCGCGACAATTAGGCCGGCCACGTGGGATATATCTGCCAGCAAATAGGCACCCACCTTGTCGGCGATTGCGCGGAAACGGGCCCAATCTAGTTGCCAGGAATATGACGAGACTCCGGCAATGATCATCTTTGGTTCGTGCTCCAGGGCCAATTTCTCCACTTCATCGTAATCTATTTTCTCCGTTTTGGGGTCAACGGCGTAGGAGACGATGTTGTAGAATTCTCCCGAACGATTGACGCGTGAGCCGTGGGAAAGGTGCCCGCCGTGTAGCAGGTTCATGCCCATAACGGTGTCGCCAAGCTTGACCAGGCCATGGTAGACGGCATTATTGGCCGGCCCGCCCGAAAGGGGCTGCACGTTGACATAAATATCGAGGGCGGTTTTATCGTCAGTGGCAAAGGCTTCGGCCGCGCGTTGGCAAGCGACTGCCTCGAGAATATCAGCGTATTCTACGCCTTTGTAGTAGCGGCCATCAGAATAACGTCTGTACTCGGCCAAACGATCATCATAATCAAAAAGCTGATCTTCGGATAATCCGCCCGTAGATCCAAAGGAATACCCTTCGGCATAAATGTTGTGAAAACCAGAACTCAGGGCTTGGCGCACCGCTAGAGGCGATGTGCTTTCGCTGGGGATCAAAATCAAGCGCCGGTATTGGCGTTCTTCTTCTATTTCGATCAGTTGATTAAGTTTGGGGTCAAGATCGGCAATGTTGCCGCGGAATAGAAAGTCTTTCATGTTTTTCTCCTATCAATAAAAAAATTGGTCGTCTGTAGAGAGAGCATCTTATCCCATATTTCGCACCCTTGTCTGGTGACATCGCTCTGCGGTGTCGCCGCGGGAACGACACTCCGCGTTGCCCAGATGGAACGCAGTACTCCTTCGAGTATGCTACGCGAAGCATTATCACTGGACGTTCCCACGCGGAGCGTAGGAACGAGCGAAAAATTGGTCGTCTGTAGTGAGATGATCTGTGTCTAAAGCATATCATGATACCTCAGTTTTTTATTATACTTCAATAGCCATCTATGAGCAGAGTGTAATTTGCCTGCCCATCATGCGCCAGCCCCTGGCTTCAGCAACGCGGCGAAGACCGTCGTCAGGATACACTGCAATAGGATTACGGCTCATCTCCAGCATGGGAATGTCGGAAATTGTGTCGCCGTAAGCTGCGATGATGGGGGAATCTTTGTAAAAAGAGCGGATATTCTCTACTTTGCGTTCGAACGAATTGATCGGTAATGCGACCCCAGCAAGCCTGTCCCCCTCATACATCAGCCGTGAGCCGATAGCTCTTACACCTCCTATTCGACGGGCAAAAGCCTCGACGATGGGCTGATATGCGCTTGAAACTATGGCGATCTGCGCCCCCGACTGGCGATGTTTGTCGAGTTTTGCCAGCATGTCCACTCGGCGTTCGGGCCATAGCTCTTCCACCACGATCACCTCGGCCATTTCATTTAGTGCTTGGGATGGTTCCCCTCGGAGAAGGCCGATTTCTGCTTGCATCCAGGCAGTCATTGTTTTTTGTTTATCCAGCAGCCCCAATTTCATCAATGGGAAGCGTGGCAGCCAGCGCAGGAAAAACAAATTATAAGTCCACGCGCTGTAATGCTTTTGGAAGTAGCAGCGCAAGCCTCGCCAGCTCGATCCGGTTGTAAGTGTGCCGTCAAGGTCTGATACGACTAATGTCATGATTTCCCTTTTGGTTTGTAGCCGATAGAAAGTATATCCGAATGGTTCTCGCCCAGCGTGAGTGGGCATCTGTATTATGGTATCATCTCAAAAAGTAGGGGTGGTGTTTTAAAACTGGATCGCTTCGCTCGCTTTGCGTGCCGTTGGCAAGCGGATGGGTAGCGGATTAGCGGATCGCTTTGCCACACGGTTGCACGGTGTGTGCCCATTTGGCATGCATCCACGCTCTGCGCGTCTTCGGCGTGGTGTGCCTTGCTTTGCCATACGGTGTACGCCCACGCTCTGCGCGCCTTCGGCGTGGTGTGTCTTGCTTTGCCACACGGTGTGCACCCATTTGGTGTGCCTTGCTTTGCATGCCTACGGCAACGGCAACGGCAACGGCAACGTCGACGGCAAGCGGATAAGCCCGCAAATTTCAACAATCATCCGATAATCCGCTCTTTATCCGCTGACTAGTTGGTGCGTTTCAAAATCCTTCCACGAAATATTGAGATGATACGTATTATGGCCGAAAAGGGAACATATTTCAAGAATGAATGTGCGCTCACAATGCCTAAGAGAAAATTGACAGCCAATAAAAATTTTGATACAATCTTTATAAGTTTGGTCAACATACAAAGTCAAGGGCTTATAAACTTATATGGAAAAAGCTACCCACAAGAAGACAAAGGCCCACAATAGCAGATTAATCCTAAACACGATTTACAATCAGGGCGAGATAAGCCGGGCAGATATTGCCAGAACTACAGGCTTGACTCGCAGTACGGTTTCAAAAATTGTATCTGGTTTAATGGCGGAAGGACTTGTCAAGGAAATCGGACAAGGCCAATCGTCTGGGGGAAAACCTCCTACTCTCCTAGGGGTGAATGGGGATGCTTATGACATCATTGGCATTGATCTGGCAAGTGGTGAGTTTCGCGGGGCTATCATCAGCCTACGGGGGGACATTAAATATCGCCAATGCCTATCCGTTGAAGGCCTCTCCGGCAAAGAAGCCCTGGCTGTGGTATTTGAGCTTACTGACCAACTTTTAGGGTTGGCAAAAAACCCTGTCCTGGGAATTGGGATAGGCGCGCCAGGTTTAATGAACCCTGAAGATGGTATTGTTATCAATGCAGTAAATCTTGATTGGCAGGCCCTCCCAATGGGTCAAATTCTATCACAGCGATACCAGTTGCCCGTCTCTATTGCCAACGACTGCCAGGTGAGCGCATTAGCTGAGTATTTATTTGGTGAACACGAGCCGAGCACTGATTTAGTGGTGGTGAAAGTGGGTCGGGGCGTGGGGGCTGGGATTGTGCTGAATGGAGCGATTTATCATGGTGAAGGTTTTGGAGCTGGCGAGATAGGGCATGTAAAAGTTGAGAAAAATGGAGTTTTATGTAATTGTGGAAACTATGGATGTCTGGAAACAAAGGTCAGCAGCCGGGCAATTCGCCGAATAGCGAAAATAGTTGCTCGAGAACATCCTGATTCGGCCCTCAATCAAAATGTCTCCAAACTTGACGATATAACCCTTGATCAAATAATTCGAGCATACCAACATGGCGATGCTCATGTAGAGAAAATTGTTCAAGAATTGGCCCAAGATTTAGCTAAGGCGTTATCCTTTTCAGTAAGCGTGTTAAATATCCAACATGTTGTCATCGCGGGCAGCGTTTCAGGGCTTGGGCAAGGTCTTGTTAGCCTCATTGACCAATATTTACACGGCAGCGTCTTGACGCCCATTTCAGAAAATACAGAAATCACGATATCCTCTTTGGGTGTGAATATCGTTACATTAGGAGCGGCAGCCATCATTTTGCAGCAAGAGCTTGGTATTGTGAGTATCTAAAAAGTCGTTAAAGAAGGTAAAGGAAGTGCTTTCTGCTGAATTCACCACCGCAGCAAGCCTCCCGAAATTACAAGGTTGAGTTATGAAATTCAAAAATTCTAATGCTGAAATATATGTTCCCAGTGATTTAGATGTTGATGCAGCCCTGGGGCGGACGACGCATTTAGCTGTTGGCGCACATCAAGATGATTTAGAAATTATGGCAGCCTCTGGGATTCTCGAATGCTTCCAACAGAAAGATAAGTGGTTCACGGGTGTGGTCATGACTGATGGCCGAGGCTCACCCCGCGCCGAATTATATGCGCATTATTCTGACGAACAAATGATGGAAATTCGCGTGCTCGAACAGAAAAAAGCCGCTCAGATCGGGGACTATTCCGCCCAGGTGTTTTTGGGGTATCCTAGTTCCGCCGTGAAGGAGGGGAACAACGCTGACCCTGTGGTGGATTTGGAAAACCTGCTGCGCGCAGCAAGCCCTAACGTGATTTACACCCACAATCTGGCCGATAAGCATCAAACACATGTTGGCGTTGCCGTAAGAGTAGTGCAGGCAATCCGGAAAATTCCCACAGATATGCGCCCTAAACGATTGTACGGATGCGAGGTCTGGCGAAGCTTGGATTGGGTGATGGACGCTGAAAAAATAGCCCTCGATTGCTCCGAGCGAACCAATATTCAAAACGCCTTGTTAAGCGTATTTGATTCGCAAGTTAGCGGCGGGAAGCGATATGACCTGGCCACAATGGGAAGACGATTGGCGAATGCGACTTTCTTCGCTTCCCACGCTATTGAAGATACTAAAGGATTGACGTATGCCATGGACCTGACCCCCTTGATACAAGATGATGATTTGGACATCAAAACCTATGTTCAGGGTTTCATTGATCGTTTTGCAGAAGATGTCAGTGCGATGATAAACAAAATGTAACCGTTGACTCCCCTCGTTCACTTCTCTTGTTGAAACGCTCCGCGTCGCTCAACAAGGAACGTGGCACCGTTATGGCCAGCGTTACCACGCCGGAGCGTGGTAACGAGAGAACGAGAGAGGTATGATGGATATAAGGCCTTAGAAATTGCCCTGGCAGCTTATCGGTCTGCGGAGAGTGGGCAGCCAGTTAAGTTACCTTTGCAATGACCCTTTTTGAGGTTGGGTTTGTTTTCCTTTTGCTTTCTGATCAATGCTCCCATTGCCTTGAAAATGGAGCGCCGGTGAGTGAATCATCCCGCTTTTTCCAGCAGGCTACCTGGACGCTCGAGGCGCAACGGCGAAGATGCACTTGAGGTAGGCGCCTTCTTTGAACGTGATCGGATGATCCAGCGCGTGACCAGTACGTTCGATTTCTTGCAGCGGACGACCTGCCCGTACTGCGGCTTGATGGACTGTCTTGAAGAATGTCTCCGTGTTCACCCGACTTGAACAAGATGCTTGTACCAGCGTACCACCCGGACGCAGCACACCTAGACTGAGGCGAGTCAGCCGCGCGTAGGCCGAAATTGCTCGCTTTATCTGGGTTTTATTTTTCGCGAATGAAGGGGGATCGACGATGACTATATCAAAGCGGCGATTATTTTTCTTCATTTCTGATAGCGCATTGAACGCGTCTCCCGCAATGTTCTCATGGACAGCGGCTGCCACGGCTGGTATATTTTGATTGAGAGCCAGATTGCGGTTTGCGGCATCCAGCGCTGGTTGGCTTGAGTCGAGATCGGTGATGCGCCGCGCTCCGCCTCGGGCCGCGTAGACCGAAAATCCGCCTGTGTAGGAAAAGACGTTCAATACACTTTTGCCGTGGGCGAAATTTTCTACACGGGCTCGGTTATCGCGTTGATCGAGAAAGAAGCCCGTCTTTTGTCCGTGAATCGGGTTGACCTCGAAGCGTAATCCGTTTTCCTGGAATATTATCGAGTTGTCGATGTCGGAGCCGAATAAGATCATACCGTCACGCAGTCCATACAAACATTGGGGGTGCTGCACCATTGTTTGGTCGAGACGTAAAACTAAGCGTTCAACTGGGGCGACACTCTTTAAGGCGGACAACACATCCTTTAGATGAGGTATCCAGGCTGGCGTATAAAACTGTAGTACCGCTGTGTCTGCGTAGCGGTCGATGACCAATCCCGGAAAGCCATCGTTTTCGCCGTGGACGAGTCGGTAGCCTGTAGTGGCTGTCTCTGGAGGCTGTTCGAGCAAAGGGGCGCGTAATTGGGCTGCCGATGCCAGCTTGGCATTGAACCAATCTTGGTTGATGGGGGCTGGCTTTCTGTGCTGCAAGACTCGCACTCGGATTGACGAGTATGGGTCGTATAAGCCTATGGCCAAAAAGCGGCGCTTGCTATCAAAAACGACGCCTAGATCACCCGCGGCACCATCGTGGCTTAGTTGAGTAATTGATTGATCGAATAGCCAGGGATGTCCCTGACGCAGGGCCCATTCTGCCGCGGGTTTGACAC
>JAYELX010000225.1:13383-17035 GCA_034717875.1 Chloroflexota bacterium
GGAGCTAAAATCAATGACAATGTTATCAGCTTCATCATTAATATTTCAATCAATATTTGTTTGCTGATAGTATGTCTTCATTCATCTCAATTTGTCAGGGACATTACCTTCCGCCGAACTATACTGGTATTAAGGTCTATGATATGGAATTAGATCCGGCTTCGATCGAGGAATTATCAGGATTACCGCGAGATCAGATCCCTGCTGAGTGGGCGCACAGGGGTGCGTGCCCGGTGTGTGCTGCGGAAAAATCCCTTGGTGTCAAGCATGATGCCGATGTTCCTGATCGATTTGTTTGTGAGCATTGCGCTGTAGAGTTCGAATTGCATTCGAGCAGCTCTCAGATTCGGGTGATGGTGTTGCCTGAGTTATTAAAATTGGCATGGAACGAGGTGATCAGTCAATGGATGCAGCCAGCGGATGCCCGTCGCTTATATCAGCGTTACCAATCGGTGCATCAAATATCGTCTCTGGATGATGACGATGATGTTTCGCAGCCTTTGTTGACGAATCGGGAGGTATATTACCAGGCCTTAGAGTTACAAAAACTTGGCAACGAAGACGAAAAAGTTGCAGCCCTGTTGCTTCAAGCTGGAGCGACGCGCGAGCAAGCTATCGGCGCACTCAGGAAGTTAAAGCAGCAAGCGGAAGAGAAAAGCAAGAGGCGTAGTTGTATTTTTATTACTATGGCTGCTGTGGCTGTTTTTATGCTTGTATTGGTCTCGGGTGGTTTGTGGATCACTTCTAAAAAGCAGCAGACTCAGGAAACCGAATCGATTGAATCTACCGATGATAATGAAGCGGTGTTTTTAGAGCTGCTTTCCGAGCAGGTGGCTCCCAGTGTCGAGAATGCTCCTGCGCCTCAAGTTGAGTCGGGGCGAGGGGCGGGTACATTTAGCTGCCCAACCACGGATACTCAGGCTGCTGAGATATTTGGTGGTAACGAAGGTTCTTGGATAAAAGAGCGTGGCTATAACGCCTGGGTTATGACGCACACGGGGTTGCCAGTGACGATTTTTGTGCCCAAGGAGATGTATGCGGGGTATATGGATTTGACATCAATGGAGATGGTGTCTATTACGGGACCAGTAATTGTCAAGAATGTCAATTTTATTGTTATTAGTTGTGAGTAGTTGCGTGTTTATCCACTAATCCGCTGCCCATCCGCTTGCCAGTTTGAAACACTCCCCCTGCTTTTTTGAGGAGATACCTAATCAGCATTGCCTCTGAACAAACGCAGCCATTCGTCAACCTCATCAGCGCTAAGATTGACATCGGGTTTTGCTTCTGGAACAGAGCTTTCTTGCTTCGGAGTGCATGATAATCGACGGGCAAATTCATCCGAGCGGATTACCCGAGCGTGCGCGGCGCGTGCTGCCGCCAGAACCTCGCCATCAGAACTGACCACCGTCCACGTGCGAGCATCGCCTCCCAGCTTCCTTAGTCGAGCCATGATGGCTGCGTCAGCGGTTCTGCCCCGGCGCACAAAATGTGCTTTCAATGAACCATACGTCTGTGTGCGTGCCTGCCCCGGTGGCGCGTTATCGAAATACACCTCGACCCTCTTTCTACTTTGGCGTTGAAACGCTTGTAGGTATTGGATCAGTTGTATTTCGTCATCCAGGGTTTTCAAACTTAACCCCGGAATTGTTGGAATCAGATTATGACCATCAATCAGGTAAGGCATAGCGGCAAAAGTGTTTTATAATTAGAGAAAGTATTTTCTCGAAAAACTGGTCAAACTGTAGCTCGGATTGGCAATGCCACAGGTACGCACGCAATACCGAAGGTACGCAAAGCGAAGCGAGCGACTTGAGTTACCTGCCTCGTAATATCGACATGATAAGAGCCTACTGAATAAAGGGTCTTATGACCACAAAGCAACTGTGCACCCTATTACCCTGTATACCCTGCATACCCGTATCCCCGTATACCTTGCGTACTTCGCGTACGTTGTGGAATTTTCAGTGGAACCACACAAACAACTTGATAAAACCCATCGATACTTGATCGTCAATTGTAGTGGTTATACTTGCTATCGTCAATAATCTTATGATCGCCGCGCTGCCTAAAGTACACACTTAACACTATTTAAAAACAACCTTCCGGAGACCCATTATGCAGTGGAAACGTCTTACCTACTACTTGCTTATAAACGTGGTCGTTTCGGCAACAACTACAATAGTCGTACTCAATATTTGGGAACGAAACCATCAAGCTGCATTGGAGCGCACAACTCCTGTCGCCGTATTGCCCACGGCAGCCCCAACCAAATCGCCGCAAACCCCAACGCCGCGCCCATCTCCAACCCTGGCCGCGCAGCCCCATGAGGTTCGCTCTGGTGAGACATTGGGCCAAATTGCCGACAATTATGATACCACCGTCAAAGCGATATTGGCAATCAACGACCTGGCAGACCCGAACTCCCTGGAAATAGGTCAAATAATCTACATCCCGCTTCCCGATGATATAAGCGCGACCGAAGCTCCTACCGCGCAAGCAACTGAAGAACCTGTTATAACATTGGCGTTAACAGAAGTAGAATCGGAAGCGCAAGAAACAGGAGGTCAAGTAGAAATCGTTACTGTAGTTGGTGTTGGGGATTTGGCCACTGAGAAACTGTTTTTAGGCGACCTGGAAGGTGAAAAACATTCGTTAGCCGGATGGCAGCTCCAAGATGAAGATGGACATTCCTATACTTTTCCAAAAGCCACACTCTACGAAAATGGCCAAATTATCGTCAATACAGGAACCGGCCACGACTCTTCACTCGACCTCTTCTGGGGACTCACCGAACCCGTATGGGAACCAGGTGAAATTGCTACCCTACTCGACACAGCTGGAAATGCACAGGCCACTTATCAAATCCCATAAAATCAAGTGGCTAAAAAGGTAAGTAATAAAAATTTTGTGTGAGGTGACAGTCACCTGGGGACATCACTTACTATCTGACCACTACCAACCAAGACATCATGTCCAGTCTTCCCCAAAGAAGCATTATCCTCTGGCAACAAACCCATCCATCTGTTACACTTCAAATACAGTAACCACCAAACCACTCAACTATCAAACTACCCAACTACCCCCCCCATGACTCAATCCTACTACCAAAAATGGCGTCCCAACAACTGGGAGCAAGTTGTCGGCCAAGAACACATTATCACCACCTTGCATAACGCAGTGACCGCCGACCGTGTTGCTCACGCCCACCTTTTTGCCGGGCCGCGCGGCACAGGAAAAACCACCACCGCCCGCTTGTTGGCCAAAGCCGTTAATTGCCTCGCCGATGATCTGTCTGCCCGCCCATGCAACCAGTGCGAGCATTGTCAGGCCATCAACCAGGGCCGATTTCTAGATCTGATAGAAATCGATGCCGCATCAAATACCAGTGTAGACGACGTGCGCGACCTGCGCGATAAAATCAATTTCTCCCCGAACCACGGACGCTACAAAGTCTACATCATCGACGAAGTACACATGCTCTCGACAGCTGCCTTCAACGCCTTGCTCAAAACCCTGGAAGAACCTCCCGACCACGCCCTTTTCGTATTAGCCACCACTGAAGTCCACAAAATCCCAGCCACCGTACTCTCGCGCTGTCAGCGGCACGAATTTCGCAACATCCCTGTCACCGATATCATTTCCCAACTAG
>JAYELX010000226.1:0-3309 GCA_034717875.1 Chloroflexota bacterium
TGGCAAACGCTTATCATCTATATCTTCGCCCCGGGGATGAGTTGATCTCCGAAATGGGAGGGCTGCACGAATTCATGAATTGGCCCCATCCAATCTTGACCGATTCGGGCGGGTTTCAAGTTTTCTCTCTGGGTGGAATCAATCATATCGATAACGATGGGGTTACCTTCAAGAGTCATATAGACGGGTCCCGTCACCGCTTCACACCCGAAAAAGCCATTAGGATTCAAGAAAATCTGGGCGCAGACATTATCATGGCATTCGACGAGTGCGCTGACCCTTATGACCACGCCTACAATGAAAAAGCGATGATGCGCACCCATGCTTGGGCAAAACGCTGTCTGGCGGCTAAAACGCGCCCAGATCAGGCTTTGTTCGGCATTGTCCAGGGGGGCATTTTCCCCGACTTGAGAGAAAAATCGGCGCAATTTATAGCCTCGTTGGGATTGCCTGGCAACGCCATTGGCGGATTATCAGTAGGTGAAAGCAAGGATGAAATGCAATCTATCTTAGAAATAGTCAATGATATTCTCCCAGCCAACAAACCCCGTTACCTGATGGGTGTCGGCACGCCCGAAGACCTGGTCAACTGCGTTATGCGCGGAGTGGATATTTTCGACTGCGTTTTACCCACACGACTAGCCCGGCATAAATCCGCATTTGGCCCTCACGGACGCATCAATATCGGCAATGCGCAATATGCAAACGACCCGCGCCCCCTTGTCGAAAGCTGCACTTGCTACACTTGCCAGAACTTTTCGCGTGCGTATTTACGCCACCTCGTCAAAGTCAAAGAATGGTTAGCAGCCACGCTACTTTCCATCCACAATTTACACACGTTGATCCAATTGGCAAAAGACATGCGCCAGGCCATAATCGAAAAGCGATTCGAACAATTTGCACATAAATTTTTTAATCATTCAGGAATAATGACACCTGACACCCGATAACCTGACACCTGACACCCAATAACCCCCATGACCCTAATTCAATCTATAATTCTCGGTATCATCCAAGGAATCACCGAATTCCTGCCCATCTCTAGTTCAGGGCATCTCGTCCTGATTCCAAACTTATTGGGCTGGGATATCCCCGCTCAAGATGCTTTCGTCTTCGACGTTCTGGTACAAGTTGCCACACTGGTTGCTGTCTTTGTTTATTTTTGGGATGATCTATATAATATTGCAATCATGACTCTGCAAGGATTATGGAAGAGGCGACCTTTCGATCACGCTCAATCCCGGATGGGATGGTACTTAATTTTGGCGACCATTCCTGCGGGGGTATCTTTTTTACTCTTCGCTGAGAGTTTCGAAAAAGCCTTCGGCAGCCCGTTGGCAACATCGCTTTTCTTGTTTGGCACTGCGGTGCTGCTGCTTGTGGCCGAGCTGGCCGGCAATCGCAGCCGCGGTTTCGATGACATCATCTGGAAAGATGCTCTCTGGGTAGGAATTTTCCAAATACTGGCCATCTTCCCGGGGGTTTCCCGCTCTGGCTCTACCATCACGGCCAGCATGATCCGCGACCTTAAACGGCCGGCCGCGGCGCGCTTTTCGTTTTTGATCTCCGTGCCCGTGATGTTGGCAGCCGGACTTGTCGGAACAATAAAGCTCTTCCAAATTCCCCACTTTGCATCGCTGCTTCCGACTTATCTGGCTGGTTTTATCACCGCCGCCATAGCCGGATATGTCTCCATCCGCTGGTTGCTGCAATTTTTGACCCATCGCCCCCTTTATATTTTTGCCGCTTATTGCAGCGTTTTTGGATTGCTTAATTTGTTGATGATTCTGCTCTAACATTAGTATTGTATGGCTATACGCAACCCCCTTCTGATTCTATTATTGCTCTTATCGACCGGCTGCACCCCCTTCGCTTTCGCGCCCCCGCCACCAACACCGCAAACCGTCACGGTGGCACACACCCCGGCTCTACGGTGGATGCGAAACTTGTTGCACGCCTGTGCCGTCGAAGACCCGGGGATGGCCCTATTCACCGAGGAGATACCCGCGTCTTCCATAGACATCGAGACTGCTGATATAAGCATTTTGATTGGTTCTCCCCCCCAGGGAAACGATGCTCCCGCTACGCTGCTGGGTTGGGAAGAAATTATCATTGTTTCCAATCTAAATATCGACGCTGCAAGCCTCGACGAAGCGGGCATCCGCAGCACCTACACATCATTGGAACCAAGATATCAGGGCTGGACATACCTACCGGGCAGTGAACTCAATCAGATTTTCAACGCTGCCGTGCTTGGGGATAAATTGCCACCACCACAAACCATGCTCGCCCCTGATCCTGCCGCCATGCTCAGCACCGTCGCCGAGAACGCCAACGCAATCGGCTATCTGCCGCAGTCGTGGCTTACGGACGAAGTTCGAACGCTCCCCATGAGCGCAGAAGTTGAAAACGCTCTTCACCAACCAATCATAGCATTGACGCACGCAGAACCGACTGGGGTTATACGTACATTCTTAAGCTGTTTATGGCATCTTCTTGAAAAGTAGGGGCAATTTAGCTGTGACCGGTCTGGCCGCGCTTTGCGTGCCTACGGCAAGGCCCGCCTCGCTGTGCGCGCCTCCGGCGACGGCGTGACCGAGTCATCCACGCACGAGCAGGCACTCCGTGAGTATGCTTCGCGAAGACCAGCTTGAGCTACATCTAAATCTCGAGATGACACCAGTAATTCCCGATATGAGGAAAGGTCAAGACTTCGGAAGTCTCCAGTGACCTATTTCGCCAATAAATGCGTTTTCAAAGACTTCCGAAGTCTGCTTCTAGCTACAAAGCGGGATTTGCTAAGATGATACTGTCTATAGATGAATGCTAAATAGTATCGCGGCTTATCTGCGACACCCACATCCCCACCAACATCAGCGCGCAGCCCAGAATTGCGCGCGGAGTTAGAATCTCCCCTAAAAGCAGCCAGCCACCCACAAGGGCGAAAACTGACTCCAGGCTCAGGATGATGGCAGCGTGAGTCGGAGGAGCATCTTTCTGCGCGACCACCTGCAGGGTGTATCCCACTCCCACTGACAAAGCCCCGGCATATAGAATCGGAATCAATGCCCCACTCCAGGTCAAAATATCAACATCTTCCATAATAAGAGTCGCCAACAAACTCAATGCCGACGTCACGGAAAATTGAATCAACGATAAACGCAGCGCGCCAACTCGCCCCGTAAATCTGCCGATGGTTTGGACATGAAACGCCCAAGCCACAGCACTGATCAAAATATATAAATCTCCCCGCCTGATGGTGAACTTGGTGGTGACGCTGAGAAAATACAGGCCCACCACAGCCAAAAC
>JAYELX010000227.1:0-3302 GCA_034717875.1 Chloroflexota bacterium
CACGCCCGCTCGGCGGTGCCCTGATAGGGTGCTACGCGAAACCGACCGTGCTAATATTGCAAAGTCCATTCGGACTAGAGGATAAGTGAACTGTTCTTGTACAAACCAACAATATTTTGAGCAAGTACTGTAGAAGCCTACGTCGGGAGGATCGCAATTTGTGGTGAAGTTGTAGCTATTGGCGCCGCTGCGACAGGTGGAGACACAGACATCGATACAATAGTAGCGGTAGATGAACTGGGCACCATCGTTTCCCCCTGCGGTATGTGCCGTGAATTAATATCAGATTATTTGTCTGATGCAAAGGTAATCATTGTTCGTCAAAATAAGCCCATCAAAGTGCCCGTACTTGAACTTCTACCAGACAAATATTCGCGTGAAGAAGCTTAGCCCAAAATGGGAACAACCGGATTGCTGCCTCTGAAAAATTGAACGAGAGCCGTTCAATAGAGCAACCCGGTTGCTTCACCCAACACGATTTCTGTAGATTGAGCCAATACTTCAAGCTTAGAAATACTGTTGCAATACCGTCAATACCGCTGGTAATAACATCGCCAGGATAACTAAAACACCGATAACGCCCATGATTTTTTGTTGGCGAGTTGTTCTTCTTTTTTTTGCCATAATTTATACTCCTTTATTATTTTGTTTTGATAAACTTTCTTGCCATCCACTTTTGGATGGCTTTTCTCTTATTGTACTCATTAATGCCATAATCGTCACGGGTTGAATCAAGCATTCAACTAGCAACATCAAAAGGTGATAGCGATGGTCTTCGCAGAGTCAATGGTGTTGCGTTCGGTCAAGAAATATCCACTATCGAAGGTGGTGGTCATATCGTAAGTGATGAACCCAGGTGACTGTCACCTCACGCACGAAAAGGGGAGCAATTTCAAACCAGATGAGCTTTCACCGCTGCTGCGACGCGGGCATTCATCTTTGGCGCTGAGGTCAATTCTTCTTCTGAGGCTTGTCGGATGGACTTGATAGAGCCGAAATGTCGAAGCAATGCTTTGCGGCGAACCGGGCCAATTCCTGGAATGGCATCAAGTTGAGACGCAATCCCCAGCTTCGATCGTCGTCTGCGATGGGCCGTGATAGCAAATCGATGGGCCTCATCGCGGGCGCGCTGCATCAGGTACAAGCCCTCCGATTTACGGGGCAGTAATATCGACCGCGACCGCCCCGGTACGAAAATCTCCTCCTTGCGTTTTGCCAATCCCACCACCGCAACAACCTCCATCAGGCCAAACTCATCCAGCACTTTTACCGCTCGACTGAGCTGCCCCTTGCCCCCATCGACAATGAGCAAATCTGGCAGGGCGGAAAAGGAAGCATCAGGTTTTTTACCAGCACCTTTGGGGGCAGCATTTATCTCTTGAGCAGCCTGCCAGCGTCGGAAGCGGCGCGTGAGCACCTCTTCCATGCTGGCAAAATCGTCGGGGCCTTGCACCGAACGGATATTAAAGTGGCGATAATGGCTTTTGTGGGGCACTCCCTGCTCGAACACGACCATGCTGCCCACAGCAGCCGTCCCTTGCGTATTAGAAATATCATAGCATTCAATGCGCGCGGGTGCCCTGGGAAGGTCCAAGGCCTCATGCAATTCGGATAAAGCCTGGGTTTGGCGATGCTCGTCGGCTTCCCACTGCGCTTGCAAGGCTTTCAACGTATCGGCTGCGTTCTCCGCTGCCATTTTGACCAATGCGTGCTTTTGACCGCGCCGCGGGATCGTGATTTTTACTTTTTTCCCACCACGACGGGTGTTGAGCCACTTACGAATGATTTTGGCCTCATCAACCTCGTGGGGCAGCAAGACTTGATGAGGAACCGTGGGGGTTTGATCATAAAATTGCTTGATAAATTCCCCAATCACGCTGGCGTCGGGAGCATCATCGGCGCCCTCCATGATGAAGTATTCCCTCCCGATGAGTTTTCCCCCCCGGATAAAGAAAACTTGCACACAGGCATCCCTCTCCGAGCGGGCCATGGCAACGACATCGGTGTCGGCATAATCGGATGACAATACGATTTTTTGCCGTTCGACAATTTGGCGGATCGCGTCCAATTTGTCCCTAAGGGTGGCGGCATCCTCGAAACGCAATTCATCGGCAGCTTGCTGCATTTCTATTTGTAGGCTGGCGACGATTTTCTCGGTACGCCCTTGCAAAAATTGCTCCAGTTTTTTGATGAAGGCCCGATAATCTTCTTGGCCGATTGCCCCAATACAGGGACCCGCGCATAACTTGATATCATAATACAAACATGCGCGTTGATCTTCTCCTGTGATGGTGCGATTACAAGTCAAATAGGGGAAAAGCCGACGCAAAATATCTAATGTTTGGTGGACGGCCCAAACGCTGGTGTAGGGGCCAAAGTATCGGCTGCCGTCATCAACAACCCGGCGGGTGACGGTCACTCGGGGGTACGCGTCAGCCCAATGGATTTTTATATATGGGTAGCGTTTATCATCTTTGAGGCGAACATTGTAGCGAGGTTGGTGCTTTTTGATCAGATTCATTTCCAAGATCAAAGCTTCTAGCTCCGAGCCAACCACAATCCACTCGATATTGGCAATGCGCTTGACCAATTGGCGCGTGCGCGGATGCTCCTGCGCGCTGGCGTGGAAATATGAGCGCACCCGGCTGCGCAGATTGACGCCCTTGCCCACATAAATCACCTCGCCATCTTTGTCTTTCATCAGATAGCAGCCGGTCTTGGTGGGCACGGTGTCCAATATCGCTTGGAGCTGTTTCGAGATATTCATGATTATCAGATTCTAACACACTGGCAGATGGGGGCGAAAAAGACCTGGGCTATCCTGAATTTTGGTTTATACTTCTAGTATACTACTACAAACCCAGCAATTCCCGTTTTGACTAAAACCAGACTTCGGAAGTCTTCGGATGCCTTTTTGTTAGCGAAATATGTCGTTCGAGACTTCCGAAGTCTTGCCTCTTCTTCATAATATCGGGAATTGTTGCTACAAACCCATCGCAACTTGTTTAACACAACACTAAACCAAAACTAGAAACAGCCCTATGACTCAAAAATCGGCAGCGACTTGGTTCGAGCGGGTTCCTAAAGTAGAGCTTCATTTACATCTGGAGGGAGCTATACCGCTCGAGGCTTTATGGAAACTGGTCCAAAAGTATGGGGGTGACCCATCAGTACCCACTATCGAGTCGTTGAAACATCGCTTTGTCTATACGGATTTCAATCACTTCATCGATACCTGGGTGTGGAAAAATCAGTTCCTGCGCCAATACGAAGATTTTACTTTCATCGCCGCGGCAGTGGCC
>JAYELX010000228.1:0-16728 GCA_034717875.1 Chloroflexota bacterium
CACAAAAAAGCGACTCCGAGAACGCATCCCAAAGCAGCCAACTGGCCCATACTATTCAACGCGCGCAGTTAAAAGATGCGCCCAGTTATACATTATTGGCCGTTGGTCAGGAGTTGGCGGCTAAAAATCAGTGGGAGCTGGCTGCGCATGCTTTCTGGCGCGCCACGCAATTGCGACCCGATTACGCCGAAGCATGGGCTTATCTGGGAGAAGCCAATCAGCATTTGGATGAGACCCCGGCTGAAGCTGGTCTGGTTGAGCTGAAGAAGGCCATCGAACAAAACCCGGAATCCCTGGCCGCCAACACCTTTTTTGCCATCTACTGGCAGCGCAAAGGTGACATCGAAGAGGCACAGGAATACCTTCTAACCGCCGCCTCGCTTGATCCCAGCAACCCGGCCCTGCAAATCTATGTGGGGGAGTTGTGGGCACAGCAGGGCGATTTAACCGCGGCGCAAAGCCATTACCAGAAAGCGCTCGAATTGGATACGCACTCCGCGGCGACGCTTCAGGCCCTGGTTGAATTCAGCATTCGCTACAACCTGGATTTGCGCGCAACTGCGCTCCCGGCCGCGCGTCAAGCTGTGTTGCTCGCTCCCGACGATCCGGCCTCTCTCGATGTGATGGGGCAAATACTATTCCGCCTGGGTGACAGTCTCAACGCTAAGCGATTCTGGCTGCGGGCATTGGAAGAAGATGCTGTCTATGCCCCCACCCATCTTCATTTGGGATTATGCTATATTTTTCAAGATCAACCCGATCTTGCCCGTGAGCATCTTGCGATGGCAATCTCGCTGGCCCCCGATTCCGCCATCGCCGCTCACGCTCAACGCCTGCTGGAAGATTTTCCCTGAGAGCCTTGATTGGATTAAAGCAGGAACCGCGTTGCTCCAAGCAAACCTCTAGTAATAACGATCTGCGTTCCACCCAAGCGACGCGGAGCGGCAAGCCCACGGTGATACCGCGGGCACCTACAGATGTGCTACGCGAAGCGATGTCACCAGACAGAAGTGCGAAATATAGGTTTAAGCGTATTCTTGCAGTTTTGTTACTTCAGATATATAAATTTAGGAAAGAGCGTTTTGTAAATCCCCCTGGGAGATTGGGCCTGGTCGCAGGATTTTTATTTGAGGGGTAGTGCAATCCACCACGGTGGAGGGCTGCCCTCCCGGTGTACGTCCCCCATCCAGAATTAGATCAATGCATCCATCGAGTTGCGCCAGCACATCGTTGGCTGTGCGCGTGTTTTCATCTCCAGCCAGGTTTGCTGATGTGACCGCCAACGGGCCGCTCATATCCATCAGCGCCAGAGCATCAGGATGATCGGGCACGCGCACACCAATGGTGGGGGTGGGGGCAAGAATTTTGGGCAATGACGGATGCCGGGCAACCACCAGCGTGAGCGGTCCGGGCCAAAAATGGTCTGCCAAGCGTTGGGCCGCGGTGTTGATATTTTTTGCAACCCTCACCAAATCCGCCGCCGAACTCATCAGCACGGCGATGGCTTTGGCACGATCACGCACTTTGGCCTGATAAAGTTTTTCGACAGCATCCGCATTGGTGATTTGAGCCGCCAGCCCGTAGACTGTGTCGGTGGGGAAGGCTACCAGGCCTCCCCGGTCGAGCACACGAGCGGCGCGGGGAATGGCATCGGGTAGCTTTGTCGATAGTAATTCTGTTTTCATAGCTGGGTTTCAACTCGGATCAAACGATCGTGCCCGGCCAGGTCTGGCAGGATGCGCACGTCGGCGGAGGGAAAAGCTTCCTGTGCCAGGGTGAGGGCGGCAACCCCGTGGGAGGCATCAATCTCCAAGAGCAGCAACCCACCGGGGGCCAGGTAGCGCGGCGCGCGGCGCAAAAGTGAGCGGATTAGATTCAGCCCGTCATGGCCTCCATCCAATGCCAGAGTGGGTTCCCGCCCGTAGACTTTCAAGGTTTGCAGCGCAGCGGTGGGGATATAAGGCAGGTTGGCGAGTATAATGTCAAATGTGGGGCGCAAATCAGGCAGCGGGGGCAGTAGGTCGGTTTGAACAAATTCGAAACAGCCAATAACATTGTGTTTTTCGGCGTTGGAGCGGGCAATTTTCAGCGACTTTGCGGAGATGTCCGTGGCAGTGATGCGCAGGTCGGAGACGTGCTTCGCCAGCGTGACGGCGATACAGCCTGAACCGGTCCCGATGTCGGCAGCTGTGCGCTGATGAGGGTGGGCGTGCAGCCAATCGATGGCCTTTTCAACGAGCAATTCTGTCTCCGGACGCGGAATCATCACCGAGGGGGCGATAATGAAATCCAAGCAATAAAATTCCCAATGCCCCAAGATATAAGGCAAGGGAGTCCCCGCTTCGAGACGAGATAAAGCGCGTGCAAGCTTTTTTTGTTGTTGGGGGGAGATTTGTGCTTCGGGATGCGCCAGCAGCCATGAGCGAGTCTGCCCCGTAATATGCCTCAATAGGACTTGCGCATCGAGGGAAGCCGTGTCACTGAGTGGGGAAAGCCTATCCGCCAGCCACTCCCTGACTCCCCGAATCGCTAAATCGCCGACTCGCTGACTCATTCCTGCTCTAACCCCGCTTCTGCCAGCCGTTCAGCCTCGTCACGGGTGATCAACTCTTCGATAAACTCAATGATATCGCCATCCAATACTGCCGACAAGTTATACGAAGATAGGTTAATGCGATGGTCAGTGACCCGCGATTGGGGGAAATTGTAGGTGCGGATTTTCTCGGAACGTCCGCCGGTTCCAACCTGGGAACGGCGGTTGGCAGCCTGTTCACTACGGCGTTTCTCTTCTTCTATTTCGTATAAACGGGCTTTGAGAATACTCATGGCTCTGAGCCGATTTTGGACTTGGGAGCGTTCGTCCTGGCACGAAACAACGATGCCGGTAGGTTTGTGCGTTAGCCGGATGGCCGTGGAGTTTTTCTGCACACTTTGCCCGCCGGGGCCCCCAGCTTTGAATACGTCCATCTCGATATCGGCAGAAGCGATGTCGATTTCGACATCGTCTACCTCGGCCAGCACAGCCACAGTGGCGGTGGATGTGTGGATGCGCCCCTGTGATTCCGTCACAGGAACGCGCTGCACCCGATGAACACCAGATTCGAACTTCAGGCGTGAGTAGGCTCCTCGCCCTTTGATCAACAATGAAATTTCTTTGATGCCCCCCACACCGGTTTCGTGCAAAGAGAGAACTTCTACTTTCCAACCGCTATTACTGGCAAAGCGGCTGTACATACGGTACAGGTCTGCGGCGAAAAGGCCGGCCTCATCTCCACCAGTACCAGCGCGGATTTCCATGATTACGTTACGGTTATCGCGCCGGTCTTTTGGCAAAAGCATTTGCTTGATTTGGAGTTCGAGCTTTGCTATTTGGGATTCTAGTTCTTCAACCTCGGCCTGGGCCATTGCCTGCATATCTTCGTCTTCGGCATCCAGCAGCGATTTAGCCCCTTCCAGCCCCTCGAGTGCTTGGTGGTATTCCATTGTTTTATCGAAAAGTGGCTCCAGGTCGGAGCGTTCTTTGCCAAGTTCGGCGGCGCGTTGGTAATCGTCACC
This sequence comes from Chloroflexota bacterium, assembly GCA_034717875.1. GTDB lineage: Bacteria > Chloroflexota > Anaerolineae > Anaerolineales > UBA11858 > JAYELX01. Next base: position 3,556 of record JAYELX010000228.1, read on the forward strand.
GACTTTCATCAGTTCTTGGTTGATTTCTTGGTAGCGTTCTTCAATTCCGGATAGTTTTTTTAGTAGCATAGTTTATTGGTCTGAGTGGTCTGAGTGGTCGGGTAGTCGGGTGGTCGGGTTAGTTGGGTAGGAATTTGTCCAGGTCGTAGTTGCTGCTGTTGAATTCGATCAGCTTATGCCAGTTGATTGATCCATCGTGATTGCAAAATCGATTGATGAATTCAAACGTTAGAAGGTTGCAAATCCCGGCTTTCGTTTTGTGAAACCCATTGCTTTTATTGACAAAAGGTTCAACGACACAATCACGAAACGAATCAATGGCGACGCTATTCTCTTCCCGATCTATATTCTTTACATTGCTAGAAATATCTGCAACTAATTCTTTGAACGATTCTTCTTCAAACATCTGGAGATATGTATCAAGTAATTGTGATACAAGTTCACCAGCGGACATCTGTGCTGCGTAGAAAAGCAAATAGGGGTTTGTTATCAACAAATTATCGAGGGTGAGCGATTGGAAATGTTTTGTCCAAGCGCGTTCGTAATCCGCAATATTTGTTGCTGCAAGTTGATAAAATGAGATTGCTTTTTTCATCATTATTGCAGTAACCGTGATAACTTGTAAAATCTTTCAAGTTTGTACTTCCCGTCATATTTAAATATGTGTTGGTTGTATTGTCTTTTGTCCGAAGTGGTATTTATATTTTCTTTGAGTTTTTTGTCGTTGTCAAATAGAAATAATTCCGAAAACAAAAACCATTTTTTTAACAGTATTCTATATCGTTGTTGATCCATTTTTCGATTTTTACTGATTTTCAAAAACTTATAATCGTTCATGAATTCTGGAGTGGCAATCGTGTTGATGATTTCTAAAATTTGCTTCATTGTATTGGTGTCGCCAGAAAGAAAATCCCATAGTTCTCCAGCCAATAGTACTTCTTTGGGTGCAAAATAGCTGGTGCCGCCTATGATCGAATTCATAAAACGGGCTTTATCGGAATCCGTTGGTGTATCGCTTGTGGGATCGAACGGAAAGCCGATGTAATAACTCACCCGTTTTCCAGAATATTTTTTAAAGAGAGCGGCTTTTGCTTCTAAAATCTTCTGTTTTTCCCCGCGCATCTCACCGGAATTAGGCTTGACTGTTTTCAATTCAATAGCAGTAATATCATCATCGTCAATATAAACATCGACACTAAATTTATTTGCATCAATTACGTCGCCTTGCGTTGATGCAGATACTAGTATTATATTTTCTGCTTCTAAATCCGGTTGTTTATTTCTGTTTTTAAGATCAGTAATGATATCTGCAATGGTACTTTTTTGAAGGTTTGTAATTTGTAAAAGCATATTGCTGTCTGGCGTAAAATCTCTCTTTTCGCCATCTGATAACACATGAGCCACATTTTCAAAAAAGGATTGCCCAAGAGTGGTACTTAAACCGTGCAGCCAACTACTTATACTAATAAGAAATGGAATATCAACAACTTTTCCTTCTAACTCATCCACAAAGGCATTGAGAAATGCTTCGTGAAATGGAGCATTTCTGTTTTCAGATGAGTCTTTTGGGAATTTTTTGAATCTTTTTACCAAAGTTTTTATCACTTCCCAGGCAATTGCTTCCCTTTTTGAATTTACTATCATGCCAGCACATCCTTAATATGGAATATTGTTTCTGAATATGGCGTCTTATTCTTTTCGGTTCGATTTAAAACAGGGCGTCTATATCTATTCACTATTGTCATGTCTGCACGATCAGCAATTATGGGGTACAGGTGGTTCTTATCATTCGCCACAAGAAAAACATCATAATTATCAACCAAAAATCGTTTGCTATTTATCAAAACATCAGAAATTCCGATCACGTATTCATCACGTGCCTCCTTTCCTCGTCCTTTATACAATGGCCCAATCTCTGACTCATCTCGTCGGTCAAATCCGAACAAATCGTATGCATACGCGTGTTGTTGGTGATAATTAATCAAACCAACATAGGGAGGACTAGAAAAAATACCTTTGATTTTTTTATTTTGGGCAAAGTCAGCAAATGCAGGATTTGTTTGGTTCAGTGCTGCAAAAATCTCTATGGTTCTCGAATCTCCAACAAAGCAATGTTGAAATGTAGCGGTTCTTATCTTGTGGAATTTAGCTAATCGCTTAACTGTATCCTTAGTGTACCTTTTCCACCAACGTAAAATAGAAAACAGTGGTTTACAAATTTTGCCATGCTTTCTACAGTAATAAGGTGTGGTTACTGGATCAATTAAGGTTGCCAGATCCGAATGTGTCGTTGCACGACACGAGCGTATCGTCCTGCTAAGAATCACCGCAAGCACTTTTTTAGTATCCGTGTTTTCAATTTGCGAGACAAGATCAAAAACAAAGTCTATTTCATCTCGCGTTGGTTTTAAGTACCATTTATCAAGAAAGTTTTCAGATTGTTCTTGTTCAACATCAATGTCGTATTTTTTTACCAAGCGATAAAAGACGTCAAGAAATAACTTCTCCTTTTCCTTGCCATATTTCATTTGATCAATTTTCCCGTTTCTCACTTTATATCTGAATTCGGGCGAAGGAAAAAACTGGTCGTTAAACTTTTTCATTTCATCATAGAGTTCATTTTTAAAACTGATGTGATTAGAACCTGCCACGAAGTTTTTTAACGCTATAGTTATATTGCGGATTTCTTGCTGCAAATTGAAAAGGTTGTGTTTGTTCGTCTTGACGTTGCTTATCAACGAGTTGAATGCAGAAATGTCCACTCCAATTGCATGCAAGCCTAATTCATTAGCTTGAACCAATGCTGTACCACTTCCGCAAAATGGGTCAAAGACAATGTCTCCCATCTGAAAGAACACTTCTTTTTTATATTCATCCGTATGATCATCTAAGAAGTATTCGACAAGTTGAGGTATAAATTTACCTTTATAAGGATGTAATCTGTGGACATGTTTTGTTCTTTCTTTCTCAGCTAAGTTATCGAAAGATAATCGCCAATTTATATCTTCACCTAATTCTTCTTTCCACTTGTTCTCTTTTTGTCCATTATATGATTTGTAATATTTAATTAGATCTTGTTTTAATACTTGAGTAGTATCATCATTGCTATGTTTTTTCACTATGCCATATTGAATTAAATATGAAATATTCGATGTCGAAATCTCTTTGTCTACATATTGAGTAGCCCATTCGCTGGCCTCGCTAACTGTTAGTAAATCCTTATTCATGGTTTTATCTCCTCCATTGTTTGAGTCTCTTTCATGTGCTTGTTTCTTTTCTTGGACCCCAGGGAATAATCTCTCTTGTTGAAATTTCATATTTGTGTGTATATGTGAAAGCTGGCGTGACCAATTTCCATGCAAGATTGCGCAGATGTTCAAGCGCACAAAATGCGAACTTATCTATTTGCTAATTATACCACCTGATACAATCTTCATTTTCCTTTGCTGATTTTCACCCACAGCGATTGCACTCGCCTTGCATCTCATATCGTTTGCCTGTATAATTTCTCAAACAAATGTTCTAAGGAGTAAATGACAAATAACTTGAACAACTCAAGCTGGGAGCGGGTAGAAAATACGTCTTTCAGCCCTACAATCAATGATAGTGGGAAAAAGGCGAGTTATAAAAATTTCTATGTGAGGTGACAGTCACTTATAAAATAGATGTACATTCTGAAGCGTCTCGCTAACCTGCCTGTTCTCCATAACAAGACTCCTTTGAAAGTGACTGTCACCTGTATTGATCACTTACTATCTAACCATCACCCAGTCAATATCGTTCAGTTAAGATTTGCAAAAACCTGTCAAGTCTAGACCTGCTTTCTTAAAATAATGACATTGACTCTACACTATCGCGGGGAATATATGGCCTTAGATTTTCAACAAGTTCGGCAGCAAGTCATGCAAATGGGAGAAAACGCTCTTGTCCGGGCGCAATACCTGCGCGAAAAACGACGCAAAGCGCGCCAAATATTGGATGCTTACGCGGCAGAATTGGTATCGTTGCAAACCAAGGTGGACACCGCCATCAGCGCGAACCCAAATTTGCGCTGCGCTGTTCCCACAAGCGAAAAACTTGATCACCGCGCCTCCTGTCCGACAATCCCCGATGCGGTCACGGTGCTGGCCGCGGATGGCTCGCAGATCAACCCCGACCGGCACGCTTCGGTAGACTTCTGTCTGGTGAACGTGGGCGGCATCCAGATGCGTTGCGACGCGCCGGATGCGCCTACCACTACGGTCCAAAGCCAATTATTGTACGATAATCAAATGTATACCAGCTCCGGACATATTACCGAGCGCATGGTTGCATTGATGCGTGACCTGCGCGAGCGCGAGTTGCTGGCTTACTTGACAAAAAAAATAGACCCACCCGTCATCACCCTCACCGACGGGCCGCTCGAACTCTGGGTGGGACGGCATGGAGCTGCGCAGGCCAGGGAATACGAAAAGAAATTCAAGCGTTATTTGGACGCCCTGCGGCAGCTTCACTCAGCGGGGGCATCCACGGCTGGATATATCGACAAGCCCCGCGGCGATCTGCTGGTCAGGCTGCTGGAAATTGCTACCCTGCCTCAAAACGAAATCGACAAAGCGGGCCGTGAGTACCGCCCATACCTCGGTGTCACGGATGCCAATATTTTTTCCGCACTCCTCGCACCCGGGGAACGTTCGGCCATCTTTGGGATTCAATCGCGCAATGCCTCGAAATATACCGCCGAACTGGCCCTGCACTTTTTCTACCTCAACGTCAGTCAAAACGAAAAACATCCCTACCCCGTGCGAGTCGAAATTCCGGCCTGGGTAGTTGATAACTCCCAAATGTTGAACGACCTCCACGCTGTCCTGATTGATCAAACCCAGATGCTCGGCTCACGCCCTTTTCCTTACCTGCTGCACCGCTCTCACGAAGTCGCCGTTGTCACTCATGACGAGAAAAGACAGGTCGAAAACATGATTGCCCTCGAGCTGCGCCACCGCGGGGTCGAAGTAGGTCAAGTATCTCAAAAGCAGGCTGTTAAGAACGCCAGCCAACAAACAGGAAGGTATCAAAGATGACAAGCATTGAAATTGGACGTTTACTACGCGCCGGCACGACCGGATTTGTGGTGGGATGCCGCGTATCCCAGCTGGACGCGCCTACGTTTGGGGGACTTGTGCGTGTTCCTTTGGGCCACACTAAGGATGACTATCAGATTTACGGCCTGATTCACAATATTCACATCGACGATGATGGCATTGTGCGCCAACTGGTCACCGCTGACCATGTGGACGAAAGTGTCATCGCCGACAATCGCCTCAACCGCAATGTGCCGATAGAAATCAGCGTATTGACGATTGGATACCGACACAATGGCATCATCAAACACCTGCTGCCGCCGCGTCCGCCCCTCAGCCTGGATGTGATTTATCAATGCAACCCAGACGAGCTGTGTCAGTTCACATCAGCGGGACGTTTCGGCTATTTCCGGCACATTTTACGCTTCGAAGACGCTCCCAAAGGCGAGTTGCTGGCCGCCCACCTGGGACAAGCGTATCAGGCCCACAATCAAAGGGCAAACAAGGATTGGGTCAATCAGGCCACACAAGAATTGATCACACTGCTTCGGGATGATTATTCTACCTTGATGAGTGTGCTGGGTGCATTGGGCGACGCGTTGTATGTTTGACCAGCAATTCCCGTTTTGACTAAAACCAGACTTCGGAAGTCTTCGGATGCCTTTTTGTTAGCGAAATATGTCGTTCGAGACTTCCGAAGTCTTGCCTCTTCTTCATAATATCGGGAATTGCTGATGTTTGACCATTTGTATCATCTCAATATTTCGGAGTGACGAAGGTGTACAGAGCAAAGAAGTTGAACTTTTACCTGCAGCAGATGTAATTGGAGCGAAATGTTAGAAAAAGTTCAACTTCTCTCCGATTTTTTGAGAAGACATGACCCTTTGGCAATAAAAAGTAGGGGGTGGTTCAGGGTTGAGGTAACACTTTTTGTAAAATATCTCAGCGCCGGTCGAGTGTTTTCGCTGTAGTTTAGCGAAAATGTATCGAGACCTAGCGGCCTAATACAGCAATATTCCCTTTAATAACCCGCAAACTTGGTCTCGATACAAATTCTCCGCTAGCGCTCCGAATTCACTCGACCGGCGTTTGCTCTATTACTCGAAGAGTACTCCTTCGGAGCAAGTGTAACCTTAATTTCCTTTCCATATGAACCATCCCAAAAGTAGGAGACATTAATGGAAAATCAAACCCAAATTGGCTACGTCGTTGGCGGCGGATTGAAAGAAAACCTGCAAGTGCGGCTCACAGTCCCATCGCAGCAAGTGCAGGAGGGAGCGTTTGTTGTCGTCGAAAGCAGGGAATGGCATTTCTACGGCCTGGTGACGGATTTACAGCTGGGTTCAACCGACCCGCGCTTCGCCGACGAGCAGAGCGAAAACCGTTTCCCGCCAGAAATTAGTGCACTGCTGCATGGGCAGACACTCTACACCAATCTCGAAGTAATGCCCACACTGATGTTCGAAGTCGGCCCTGACCCTATCAACGCAGAAGTCTATCAAATCTGGCGCGATCAGTTGGGTGACCGCGAACCGCGTCCGCTGCCCGTCAAAACTGTGCCGCCGCACCACGCTCGCGTTCGTTTGGCATTTCCCGGCGACATAGCCGAAATCTTTGGCAAAGAGAAAAAGGGCAACTTTGTGATTGGCTACACCCGCGAGCAAGGCCACCCTGTGCGCATCAAACTGGCGAAGTTCATCCAACGCTCATCGGGCATCTTCGGCGCAACTGGGACAGGCAAATCCTTCCTCACCCGCATGGTACTGGCCGGGCTTATCCACTATAACAACGCCTCGGTGCTGATCTTCGATATGCACAATGAATACGGCCTCGACAGCACCTCCTCAGACACAGGGAAACGAGTCATTGGTCTACGAACCAAATTCCACACGCGGGTGCAGGTGGTGGGACTTGGTGCCGGAGCACAAATCCAAAACCAAACCCCGGACTTCAATTTGGAAATCGCCATGAGCGACATTCGTCCCGCTGATATCAAGTTGCTGTCCCGCGTCCTCAACTTGCGCGAGACAACGGCCACAACCTTGAACGCTCTCGTCAAGAGATTTGGAGCCGAAAAATGGTTCAATAAATTCCGTCAAATGAAAATAGGATCAGTCATACAAACGGATGAAGGCAAACGCATCCCCGCGCCGGATAGCGTAGCCCACTGGGCTAACTCCAATGGCGTCAACGTGATGGCAGCCGAGGGATTGCACAACAAGCTGCGCCGGGTCTTCGACAAAGAATATATCACCGAGCAGCCTGCTGCCGACAGCATCGGCGAAATCATCAAGGCTTTGGAAGCGGGGCGGCACATCGTGCTCTCTTTCGATAAACACGAAAAAGACCTGGACTACCTTCTGGTTACTAACCTACTGACGCGCAAAATCCGCAGCCGCTGGGAATGGCTCACAAACCAGTACCGCAGCTCGGGGGAAAATGAGCCCCGCCCGTTGGTAATTGTGGTCGAGGAAGCCCATAAAATGCTCAACCGGGAGATGGCGCGCCAAACCACTTTCAGCACCATTGCGCGCGAAATGCGTAAATACTACGTCACATTACTGATCATCGACCAGCGTCCGTCGCAAATCTACGACGAAGTTATGTCCCAGCTGGGGACGCGTATCTCTGGCTGGCTGGGCGACGAGGATGATATCCGCGCCGTGCTGTCGGGCCTCTCCGGGCGAGATTCCCTTCGGGGCATGCTGGCCCGCCTCCAACCAAAGGAAGAAGTTCTGCTCCTCGGCTGGGGCGTCCCCATGCCGCTGCCGATCTGCTCCCGGCGTTATGATGTCGATTTTTGGAAAGATTTATTGGGGAAAAAATCCAAAAAGAACTTCAATCCCGATCAAACCATCCGAGAATTGGGTTTCGATTAAACGTCCTATCTTTAGGGTTCTATTGCCTGGTGACATCGCTTCGCGTAGCACACCTATAGGTGCCCGCGGTGTCACTGTGGGAACGACGCTCCGCGTCGCCCAAGTGGAACGCAGTACTCCTTCGAGCATGCTACGCGAAGCGTTATCGCTGGACGTTCCCACGCGGAGCGTAGAAACGAGAGATATTTTCCCTGGTGACATCGCTTCGCGTAGCACACCTATAGGTGCCCGCGGTGTCACCGTAGGAACGAGAGAAACTTGCGACTTGCATACCTGCCACTTTACTAATGAGGACAAATGTCCAAACAACAAAGAGATATGCCACTATTGTCTCGATAGCATTTAGGTAAAATTAGGATTACCAACAACAATCCCCATTGCTCCCAATTACCAATCCCGAAGGCGATAAACCATGACAACAGAAATCCTCAGCCAACTGTATTTCTTTGATGATCTAACACCCTCCCAACTTTCCATAATCGATCCGTTATTTTCTTTGTGCATCTGTAAAAAAAATGAAGCTGTATTCATTCAAGGAGATGAAGCTGACTATCTGTATATTGTGATTGATGGCAGCGTTGATATTCGCTATAAACCCCATGACGGCGAAACGATCACTGTAGCCCATATCGAAAAAGAGGGCGTATTTGGCTGGTCTGCCGCTTTTGGAAATGGAGACTATACATCTGGGGCTGTTTGCATGGCTGACACAAAACTACTGTGCGTTCATGGCAACACTATGAAGGAGTTTCACAAAAAACATCCAAAAACGAGTATACTTGTATTGAACCGTTTGGCGAAGGTGATAGTAAAACGCCTAAAACGCAGCCACACGCACGCCCAGGTCGTTGCCATGCTTGAGCATGGATTGAATAATGGCGTCAAACCCATTGGAGAACAACCATGACCGAAAACGCAGACGTAAATCAAGACTTTTCGAAAGAAGAGTTGCTGGAGGGACTTATTGCTCAAATTAGTTCCTATATCGAGCAATACCACGGCGGCTCGGCTGAAATGGTCTCTTTCGAAGACAACAAGCTCTCAGTCCGTTTGGGGGGTGCGTGTATTGGTTGTGCCCTCTCCGAATCTACGATGCAAGGCTGGGTGGCGGGAACGGTGAAACAGTTTTTTCCCGATGTCGAAGTAATAGAAACAAACAAATAGGAGGATTATGATGAGTTTTTTTGATGTTACCAACTTACTTGGCGGGATTATTCAAGCTTTGGGATTATTAGTATTCGGAGCCGCGGCGGGATGGTTCACGCTCTTCACCCTGCGTCAACCGGAACGACATTGGCAATTGCAGGCCGCCGTATACCTGGGCTTTTTCTTCTTCACGGCCCTCTTAGCCAAGTTTTCATACGCGGCCGGTTTAGGCGCATTTGGCTTAGGTGCAGGAGGGGCAATTCTTTTTTGGGGATTACAAGAAAAGGCTGCCGCCGAGGATGAGTCTCCCCCTGACGAGGAATAATCTCACCAATGTCTCTAGACACATCCCGCATACGTGCCCTTTGCTTTGATGTTGATGGCACGCTGAGTGATACCGATGATCAGTTCGTGCAAAAGCTTGCGAAAATGCTTCATTCTTTTCGCTTTTTATTCACTTCCAGAGACCCAAGACCATTCGCCCGCCGGGTGGTCATGGCAACCGAATCGCCCGGCAACTTCATCTTTGGAATTCCCGATCGGCTGGGCTTTGATGACGAAATCGCCGCTCTTGGAGATACAATCTACCGTTGGGGGCTGGGCAAAGGGGAAGAGCCGTTCATGCTCATTCCAGGAGTCAAAGAAATGCTGCTCCAGCTTCAACCACGTTATCCTATGTCCGTGGTCAGTGCCCGCGGGGGCCGCAGCACAAAATGGTTCCTGGATCAATTCGAACTAACCCCATTGTTCCGCTCCATCGCTACCGCTCAAACTTGCGAGTATACGAAACCCTATCCCGCCCCCATCGAATGGGCAGCCGAACAAATGGATGCTAGACCAGAAGAATGTCTCATGATCGGCGACACCACTGTGGATATTCTGGCTGCACAGGCCGCAGGGGCGCAATCGGTGGGGGTTTTATGTGGCTTTGGCGAAAAGGACGAACTTCACCAAGCCGGTGCTGATCTCATACTGGAAAGCACAAAATATCTACTGGATGTGCTCCAGAATGCTTAGTAGTAGTTGCATTGTAAGTGATGGTGTGTTCCACCGCAGAGCGGATGGAACGAGATAATCAGGTGCGACGCACTTTCTGCTAAGTGCGTCGCACCTTTATTTATGCACTCATCCCGCTTTAGCCCTTCTTGGCTATTGTGGGTACACAAAAAAGCACTTATAATTATATAGCTGTGAATAATAAATTGCGTTGTCTAACTCTCGTAATTACACTCATAACCTTGATGGGGGTTATAAGTATGTCTGGCATGGCACAAACACAGGGGGACAGCCTCTTCTTTCCAGAGACCGGGCATTGGGTCACCAACGAATTTTTGGAAAAGTATAACAGTGTGCCCAACAACAGGGAATTATTCGGGCTTCCCATCACCGATGTTATCGTGGATGAAGACACGGGCCTCTTGATCCAATATTTCGAGAAAGCTCGATTCGAACTTCACCCTGGCGCATCACCCGAATTGCGAGTTCAACTGACTCCTTTGGGTGAATATCTTTATTCACAAGGGGAAGTATTACCCATCCCCCCCAATTTCCCCTCCTGCCGCCATTTTCCCGAAACGGATCATAAAGTCTGCTACGCGTTTTTGGATTTCTTCGAGGCTAATGGAGGCGTTCTTCAATTTGGTTACCCACTATCAGGGTTCGAGACCCATGATGGTTGGATTGTGCAATATTTTCAACGCGCTCGCTTCGAGTGGCATCCGGAGCGTCACGCCGGGGAACAAGTTGTCCTCTCTAATTTGGGTACCCGTTTTTTTCGATTCACAGGTGAGGATTCTGTGCATCTCCAGCCAAATGTGGGCAATCATATTCCCATGCAGAGTGTATCCAACCTGAGTGTGCACGCCTTTGTAAGCAGCCCTATCACGCAAATCGGGGGCGTTCAAACGCTCAATGTGATTGTTTACGATCAAACCTTCCACCCTGTTGAAAGTGCTGTGGTCGCGATAGTGGTGAAACTTCCAAAAGAAGAGCCAATCGAAAAAATAATGGCTCCGACTGATAAGCGTGGTCTGAGCAATCATGAATTCGTGTTCGAGGGATCAATGTCAGGCACTGCCGAAATTATCGTAACAGTCACTTATGACACAATCCGGAAACAAACTCGTACATCCTTCCAACTTTGGTAGTACGTAAATTGCGACAATATACTGACAACGGACATAATCTTTCATTTCAAACAGAACGCGGGTAACCGTTCACTCCCCCACCTCAATCCTCCCCCAAAGGGAGAGGAAGCTGTCCCCTCCCCCTTTGGGATGTGAAGCATGCACAGCAAGGGTTAGGGCGAGGGCAATGGGACTGAATAATTGTGAACGCGGATTTGGCGGATCGGGCGGATTTCCGCGGATGCCTCGCTTTGCGCGCCTTCGCCTATGGCAAAATTATTCGTATAACAAGCTGTTCGCTTCCCTCTCACAGGATAATGAACCATTACCAATAAACGGAGTCCCTTTGAAGGGTCTCCGTTTTGTTTTTTTCGATATTGGTGTAAAAAGGGCTTGCGCCCAATTGCACTAGAGAGATTCTAATGCTTTCTCGTATTCTTCTTTGTTGGATGGGTTCAACTTAATAATTTTTTGAATCAACTCTTTAGCCCCAGCTTTATCTCCAGCATCAAGCAAAAGCTCACTGGCATTATCATAATGTTGAATCGCTTCAGAAGTGCGGTGTGTCTGTTGGCACTGTGCCGCAAGACGATAATGGATCATGGCTTTATCTGGTTGTTCAGCGATCACACTTTGCAAGAATTCAATCGCCTGTTCGGGTTCTCCAATCTCATTCGCATGTGCAATGAACGCATCCATAACTTCGAGTACCTGACCCGACTCTCCGAGACTAGAATACAAATTAATCAGACTGCGACAAGCATCAACATCACCCGGACGTAATACGCGGATTTGCTTATATAGTTTTATCGCTTGCCGCCAATTTAAACTTTGCATATCGATATCGGCGATACGATGAAATATTCGCACCCGCCAGGAATCTGCATTCTTAGATTGTTTTGAAAGTTGCAATGCTTGGGAATATGCCTGACGTGCTTTTTTCAATTCAGCCAAACTATAATAAATACCTGCTAATAGTAAGTACTCTTTATTGGCGTCATCGATCTTTCCGCTCGCGGTGAGATGATCAATCAACCGAATGCGGATATCCAAGTTCATTGGGTCTAATTCGATAATACGCCGCAACACTACAATAGCCCTGTGCGCCTCCCCACGGATGCTATATGCACGCGCAACTACATTGAACTTCTGAGCGGCTTCATCCAAATTCCCTCTGGACATAAGTATATCCCCCAACAAAATATGCAGTGGTAAATAGGTGGGTGATTGCTGTAAGGCAAATAATATCTCTTCCAGAGCAGAGCCCAGATGACCGTCCCGCGCCAGGTCACGAACTGTACTCATTGCCACCACAACGTCGCTGCTGCTGGCCCCAACCAACATCTCCGCCAGAGGGATTGGGATGTCGCCATGATCATCCAATTGCTGACGAGCATTACTGAGCCGCTGTCGCCAGTTTGGGCGCACCAATAGATTGGAGATATTATCACAAAGCTGTTTTTGAAGGTTCTCATCCTTCTCGCGCGAGAGCGTTTCGATCAAAGGGTCGTAAAGCTCTCGCAGCTCATCTGCTTGCTCCTGAGAAACAACTTGAGCATCGGCCGCTCGCAATGCCTCGAGATAGCGCATAGCAGCATTTTTATACTTAGTGCGCTGATACCAGATATCTCCCAACAACAACCGTGCACCCAGAGAAAAGCTGGGATGAGACATCACCTTTTGCAAATTGCGCTTTGCGCTCCCCAGCCGTTTTGTTTTTACCTGAAGCATGCCTAAGCTATAAAAGGCCGCGGGAGCATCTAAGCCAGCCGAGATGGCTCCTTTCAACTCATCAGCAGCACTTTCCGCATCACCGTGAGTCTGCAAGTCCACAGCCTGACCCAAATGCAGCATAATTTTTGTATGATCAGCATTCTTCGAGAAAACAGAGCCGCTTCCATCCATGATGTCTTGCAACCCGCGCCGGGCAGATGGATCTTCTGTATTATCAGCAGTAGATTG
>JAYELX010000229.1:0-3293 GCA_034717875.1 Chloroflexota bacterium
TTTGCTGGCGGTTTGCTAGGTAGTTGGGTAGCCTTTTTCGTTTTCGGCTTGGCTGATACAATTCCCTTAGGCAGCAAACTGGGTCTCGCCATCTGGATTGCTTTAGCGCTAGGTCAGATTCTGGCCGATGAAGCTAACTCAATAACGTAAATGTTTCGATACGGATGACGAAAAACGTATCACCTACTTCGTATCAATCGGTGTTGCTTTCTGCCACCAGCGCCGGTCGAGTGTTGCGAAGCACGCAAAACGCTTCAACCTACCGAAGGGACGCACAGCGCGGGAGAAAATGTAACGAGACCACCCGACCATCCGACCATCCGACCATTTGACCACTTCGACCACTTCGACCACTTCGACCACTCAGACCAATCAGACCAATCATCCTTCCCACTGCCTGCTCCCCACTACCCACTATTAACTTCCCATGATCAACTGGTACAACCTGTTTGCAAATAGTCTCTGGATTTTAGCCTTATCGCTGGCATTAGGCGTGATAAGTTATACCCGCTGGGAAGCCAAGCAACAGGGAGATCGCCTTCGAGACCGCCTCGATCAGCCTCAGCGAGGCATTCCCCTTAACCTCGCCGGGGCACTTTTTTGTTTAGGGCTGGCTGCTACCTCTCATGTTTGGTGGGAAATCGTCTTGTGGCTCTTGTTATTTCTCCTGTTTATGATACAAGTGTGGGGTTTATGGCAAGCCCTAAAAAGAATCTAAACATTCACATCATTCAACATGAAAAACGAAAACATATTTAATCGCCGGACCATCTTGCAAATAGTCATTGGTTCGATCCTTGGGATTGCCGCCATCTACCTCGCCTTTCGGGGAGTTTCGGTTTCCCAACTTTGGAAAACGTTGGGGCAGGCCAATCCCTGGCTGACCCTGGTCGCCTTATTGATTGCCTTGCTCAATGTAGCCGTGTTTACCTTACGCTGGTGGGTGATGCTATTGCTGGATTGGCGCTTGCGAAAGTACCTCGCCATGCTCGCGGGCGTCTATCTGGGCCAGATGTTCAACATCCTATTGCCCGCCCGCTTAGGTGAATTGGCCCGGATTTATTTTGTCGGAGAGCGCGTACGGGTTTCTAAATCTAAGTTATTAGGAACTGTGGTGATCGAAAAGGTGGCCGATTTAGTTGCCTTTGGCGTTGGGGTCTTGCTGTTGCTGCTGATGATTTCGCTGCCAAGCTGGGTATTTGAGCCTGGTCAATTGCTGATTGCCATGGCTGTAGCCTCCCTCTTAGGTGTCGTGGTGATCATGCTTTGGGGCCAAAAGCTATTGAACTGGCTGCGTCCATGGCTGGAGAAGCTGCTGGGGCGCTGGGGGCAGCGTCTGGCGGGCATGTTCGAGCAGGCCTTATCTGGATTGGATAGTCTCCGAAGCTGGCGGCGCCAAGCGGCGATTTGGGCTTGTTCCTTTCTGGTTGTCATTCTTTCAACCCTGACCAATTATTTCTTGTTGCTCGCTTTGGATATTCAAGCACCTTTTTCGGCAGCTTTATTCGTGCTGGTGGTCTTGCAGGTGGGCAGCGCGCCCCCCTCGGCGCCAGGGAAATTGGGCATATATCATTACCTGGCTGTGATTGCTCTATCTGTATTTGCCGTTGAAAAAGATTTAGCTTTGGCTTATGGAGTCCTCTTGTATGTGGTGGCGTTGCTCTCTAAAGTTATAATCGGCGTTTTTGTTTTATTCTTGACGCGATGGCAAATTCCTGAAATAGCAGCCAAACCTTAGGATAGAAGCGGTTAGGAAAACATCTTTTCAAAAGAAGAAAGCCCTGTGATGCATTTAACTCACAGGGCTTTCTTTGTTCCATAGAGAGAATAATCCCCCGCGGCTCTGTGGCGTGATAGAATAATTTTAGCGGTTTGATATCCTGTACGTTTGTGTCGGGATGGTTCGTTCATGTTTGGATGGGATCAACTTCACCCGCGGGTGTGTTTGGGTGCGTGCAAATGTCGTAGAATCCGGCTTTAGCTGTAGCCAAAGCAACTTTTTAAGACCAACGTGCGATGGGACACTTCAAGCGTAATTAATCATCTCCCCCTAGGTGGCATAATCGATTTGCTCGCTTCGCAGTGCGCACATCCGTGTTGCGTGCTTCGCATGCATGCCTGGCAGCAGGGCCTGCACAGTGGCAAAATCGGCCCTGGACTGCGAAACCGACCTTGCCAGCGGCACGCACAGCGCACGTCGGTTGACGGTTAATTTATTTACTAATCCACGAAGGTGGAAGGCGAACTTGTTCGCACGCACACCAGCCTCGAATTCATTCGATGACTCATCAATCAATATGTAGTCGCCTGACAGGTTCTAGAGATGCCGAAGCTTGGGAGCGGGTTGGCATATTGATTTGGGGCAGGCGAGCGGTGATAAAATCGGATATCCAAATGATGATTATCGCCTGGTGCAGCGCTGGGCCTGGTTCAGCTTGTCCGACTCCTTATACCCCAGCTCGAATTTGACCAACATCCAAGCTGATGCTTTAACCAAGAATGGTCAAACATTTCGAGAGTATAATTAGAATCAGCAGCCAGAACCAATTTGTTCTCTGGCGACTTCGCTTCGCGTAGAACACCTGTAGGTGCCGCGGTGTCGCCGTGGACGTAACGCTCCGCGTCGCCTGAATGAAACGCAGAACGTCAGCACCAGGCGTTTCTAAAGGAGAATACATGCAATATATTTTATTTATGTGTACGGCCAATGTAGCCCGATCTCCCATGGCGGAAGCGTTGTTTAATCAACTCATGACGTAAAGGGGATTAACTGATCAATACGAAACCCAATCCGCGGGCACCTGGGGGCGGGTTGGCTTTCCAGCGGCGTTAGAGAGCATTGAGGTGATGGCAGATCGAAATGTCGACATTCGCTCTCACCGTTCTCGCGTCGTCCAACCAAAATCGTTGCTAACGCTGATTTGATCCTGACCATGGAACATGGGCATAAAGAAGCCTTGCGAGTTGAATTTCCCCATGATAAAGAAAATGAGCCACTGGTTTTTTACCAGTGGCTTTTTTGATTCTTAAGGACTATCAATTCAGGAAGTCATTCATAGAAAAATGCAAGAATTTTTGAGAAAATAGTTATACGACGCCAATTTTTGATGTTAGCCCCCTGCAAAGTGCTGATTATGCGAAGGGTTTTGGTGAAAAGGCGTCTTGTAATGCTTCTTATGCGAACATGTTTGAGATCAACGTTATCAACCGTTCCGCCTTTGAACGCTAGATTGTCAAACAATCCTAATGGTTCCATTTGAGCCACCAAATTCGTTTGATCTCCAGCAGTATCA
>JAYELX010000230.1:0-3282 GCA_034717875.1 Chloroflexota bacterium
GTCTCGATACAAATTCTCCGCTTGCCAACGGCACGCAAAGCTCGCTCCGAATTCACTCGACCGGCGTTTGCTCTATTACTCGAAGAGTACTCCTTCGGAGCAAGTGTAACCTTAATTTCCTTTCCATTTGAACCATCCCGAATATTTTTAGTAGATTGAAATCAATCCTGCCTTGCGAAACCAACCTTCGTTGCTTGATGCCAAATCCACGCAGGTGGATTTCGCGAATCAGCAGCGAATTTATTCATTTGCCGGATAGTTATTTAGTTTAGCCCGCACAAACAAAAACACGATGTTGCCATTCACACTCATTACGATTATAATTGCGACACTATACATTTAACGAAAGGAGTGTAAGATATTATGGCAAGCGTAACTTATGAACATGTAACAAAACGTTTTGACGATGTCGTGGCCGTCAATGACTTCGACATCAAGATTGAGGATAAGGAATTCCTTGTTCTCGTTGGCCCCTCTGGATGCGGCAAATCAACCGCATTACGGTGTTTAGCTGGGCTGGAAGATATTAGCGAGGGGAGCATATCTATTGGTGATCGAGTCGTCAACGATGTAGCCCCAAAGGATCGGGATATCGCTATGGTGTTCCAATCCTACGCCCTATACCCCCACATGTCCGTATACGACAATATGGCATTCGGGCTGAAATTGCGCAAGTACCCCAAGGACGAAATAACACGGCGAGTTAATGAAGCCGCTCAGATGCTGGGCATTGAGGTGCTGCTCGAACGCAAACCCCGCCAACTATCCGGCGGACAACGTCAAAGAGTAGCGCTGGGCCGCGCGATTGTGCGTGAACCAAATGTCTTTCTCCTTGACGAACCACTCTCCAACCTGGACGCCAAACTCCGTGTGCAAACCCGCACCGAGATTACCAAGCTGCACAAACGGCTGGAGACAACCTTCATCTACGTAACACACGACCAGGTAGAGGCTATGACCATGGCTTCCCGCATCGCCGTATTGAACCATGGTATCCTGCAGCAACTGGCCACCCCGCAACTTCTGTACGACTACCCCGATAACCTATTCGTGGCCGGTTTCATCGGCTCCCCTTCGATGAACTTCTTTGATGCAAAACTAACCAAAGATAACGGCAGATTGTATATTGAAACCAGCGCCTTCACAGTCCCCGCCCCCGAAAGCCGCAATGATATTTACATGCCTTATGTGGGCAAGGATGTCATCTTCGGCCTGCGTCCTGAGGATATTTACGATCCCAGGTTCGAAGCCCCCGACATCATCGGAGAACAAATAGAAGGCAGCGTAGAAGTTACCGAGTTGATGGGTAACGAAATCTTCGTCTTTTTCAAGAGCGGCGAATACAGCTTTGTTGGCCGCATTGATCCACGCACCGATTTCAGCATGGGCGATAAAATCCAAGCCACACTGAATATGGGCAACATGCACATATTCGATAAGGAAACGGAAGAAGCTATTCGTTAACTAGGTTTCCTCAAGTTCCAATTTCAAACCTGACCCGCGGGCGATGCACTGATGTGTAACGCCCGCGGTTGTGTATATCATACAATAGATATTATTAGGAGCAAGCATGCCTCACAACTATATCTCCCCACTGCTACAACCCTCTGATAAAAAAATTGTGCTGCTTATTTTGGATGGATTAGGAGGCCTGCCCATGGAAGTGGGAGGCCCTACCGCGCTCGAGGCGGCTGAGGCTCCGAATATGGATCGCTTAGCCTCCGAGGGGAATCTTGGTCAAATTGTCCCCATCCGCGCTGGAATTACGCCCGGCTCTGGCCCCGCTCACCTGGCATTATTTGGTTACGACCCACTCGTGTATGATATCGGGCGCGGCGCACTCTCGGCCGCTGGCGTGGGCGTAGATGTCCATCCCGGCGACGTGGCCGCTCGCGGCAACCTCTGCACTCTCGACGCTAATGGCAGCATCACCGACCGACGCGCTGGGCGCATCTCCCACGAAAAAGCTGCTCCCATCGTCGAGATACTCAACACAGTCGAAATTCCCGGTGTAAAAACCG
Organism: Chloroflexota bacterium; assembly: GCA_034717875.1. GTDB lineage: Bacteria > Chloroflexota > Anaerolineae > Anaerolineales > UBA11858 > JAYELX01. The sequence continues at coordinate 2,022 of JAYELX010000230.1, forward strand.
AAGTTCACCAGGTCAAGGAATACCGCGTTGTCGTGGTCATGCGCGGCGAGGAGCTGCATCCCCACCTCACGGACACCGACCCACAAAAAACGGGGGTTCCCCCCTTGCCCGTGCGGGCTACCGATCCGGATTCCGAACGCGCAGCCAAGCTCTTCAACCAATGGCTGAAAAAAGCGCGTGAAGCTCTATCCGACCAACCCCAAGCCAACGGCGTCAACCTGCGCGGCTTCGCCACCGACCCGGCCCTGCCCTCGTATCAGGACGCCTATAATTTAAAGGCCGCCTGCATCGCCTGCTATCCCATGTACCGCGGCGTCTCCAAACTGGTGGGCATGGACGTGATCCACTTCGAAGGCAGTCACCCAGAGGATGAATTCGAGGCAGCCAAACGAATCTGGGACGATTACGACTTCTTCTTCGTACATATCAAAAAGACCGACAGCATGGGCGAAGACGGGAACTTTGATGGCAAGGTAAAAATCATCGAAGGCGTCGACGCAGCATTGCCCGCGCTGATGGAACTTGATCCCGATGTACTTCTCATCACCGGCGATCACTCCACACCTGCGGTGATGAAATCGCATTCATGGCATCCAGTTCCATTTTTGCTGTGGGCACCAGAAACCGTACTTCCTGACACACAAACCCAATTCGGAGAGCGCGCCTGCGCCCTCGGCGGCTTGGGAACATTCCCCGCGGTGGATACGATGTCATTGGCATTGGCCCACGCTGGACGGCTCAACAAATATGGGGCCTGATTTGATTCTGATATACACCTAAATTTTGCCTGGTGACATCCCTTGCCTGGTGACATCGTTCTGCGGTGTCGCCGTGGGAATGACGCTCCGCGTCGCCCAGGTGGAACTCAGAGCTTTATCGCTGGGCGTTCCCACGCAGAGCGTAAGAACGAGAGATAAAAGATCGTCGTAAATTTACTAAAAGGAGAAAATTTCGATGAAGAAAAGACGATATAATGGATTGCTTGTCCTTAGCCTAAGCCTGCTTAGCGCAATGCTCGCTTGCAGTGTGTTTAGCGGGAGCGTCGAACCAACAATTGCACTGCCCCCTGAAGCAACAAGCACGACTGCCCCTCCTCCCACTCAAGCCCCCGTTGAACCCACAAAACAACCAGAGCCCACAGAGGCTCCCACTGAAACCGAAGTAGTCGAAGAAGAAGCCACACAGCCGCTAGTTCCAGAAGGAGAACTGGGAATCTACGCAATCCATTGGTACCAGGATGCGTACGACTATTGGTACGTTG
>JAYELX010000231.1:0-3282 GCA_034717875.1 Chloroflexota bacterium
AGGTGACAGTCACCCAGCAATTCCCGTTTTGACTAAAACCAGACTTCGGAAGTCTTCGGATGCCTTTTTGTTAGCGAAATATGTCGTTCGAGACTTCCGAAGTCTTGCCTCTTCTTCATAATATCGGGATTTGCTGACTGTCACCTGTGTGCATCGCTTGTTATATTATAACCACTACCCTGCGTTTTGGAGCGGATAAATGTCAGGTGAAACGATTTGTGAAGACTATCGTTCTTCTAAACCTTATTTGCTTTGTCAACTCTTGCCATAACCTTCTCTTCTTCTTGCCTGAGCAGAAATTCTATTGCTGGGCCCATCGCCACGCGCTACAGCTACTCCAACCCGACCTCCTAGCGCATTATATATTTCAGCTACCTCTGAATGACCGAAACCTGGACAAAGAAGTATCGTGTCAATATCCTGGTCAGCGACGATTTCACTGGCGACTTCAATTGCCTCTGTTTGAGTTCGCACGACTACGGATAATAAACGATATTTCCCCGTGTCTATCTCGCTTCTGTGCTTATGCTTATCGGCATCTGGAGCATGGGCTATAAATAAAACATTGAATGACATTTTATCCTCCTAAGGTAGTAGTAAAGAAGTAAGTGATGGCGAAAGGTGACAGTCACTTATTTCGGAACTTTGGCCGCAAAAACATACTTACAAACCATAATAATGCCCCAACTATGCTCAGTTTGCAAGTGACTGTCACCTGTGTAACTATATCATCACTTACCATCTAACCACCACCCCTCCTAAAAACCTTTACCGGTACCTGAGAATCCAATTGGTTGCGTAAAAGATAGTCACCTCCTGCAAAGAATTATACCATTGAGTAGGGAGTGGAATAAACCACCGTCTCACCATTCCTGCGCGTACCATTGCAAATAATCTTTGACGTGAGAGGACCAATAATGTTCATTGTGATAGCCAGTGAAGAGGTGCCATTCATGCGGAATACTTTCCTCAGTGAGTACAGCTTCCAGACGCAGGGTGTTTTCTTTCCAGCGATCGCCGTCCCCGGTGTCGAGGTAAATGCGCGGCAATTGCTCGAAAGGGATCGTTTCTAACCATGCGCGGATTTGCGGCGGCCCATCCGTGGCGAAGGCTGGAGTGCTGTGGCCTCCAATACTGCCAAATAAATCCCAACGAGACAGGCCCAGGTGTACGGCCCAGTTTCCGCCGCGCGAAAGCCCGCCAATGGCACGGTGCTCCCTATCAGTCAGGGTGCGGTAATTTCTGTCGATGTGGGGGATTAGTACTTCGATTAAGATTTCATCGAACGGGTTTTCTGATGGAAGGATGCGATCATTTTCTTCGCGGGGCATGACGATGATAAACGGTGATACACCCCCCGCGATTAGCACGTCGGCAGCTTCGCTAGCGCCCAGGCGTATCCATTGCGCATCTGTGTAGGTTTGCCCATGGATCAGGTAGAGCACGGGGTAGCTGCAATTGGGTTGTTGATCGTAGCAGGGCGGTGTGTAGACTTGAAAAATCAGTGGGTTGGATAAGGCTTTAATTATAAGTTGATTCTGTTCGACGCGACCGCCCGCTGCCCAGCAGGTCAACGCTGTTGGGTGTGGTGTTTGTGTTGGGGTTGGTGTATCGGTTGGCGTTGGGGAGGGGGTATCAAGTTTGGATGTTGGAGATGCGTAAAGTTCCGGGGTGGGTGACCCTGCCACAACTTCCGCGTGTATCTCGCTGGGGTAACATGCTCCCAGCCCCAGGATGAGAATCAGGCTAAAAATGAGAATCAGGCCGCGGTTCAATCTTCCTCTGTATTATTTTCATTCCCTTTGAGGTTATTTGCGTCTTCGGTGGATTGATGTATATCCACCGATTCTTCCATTTGGATTTGGCCGCGCAGAAACGCACCTTCCTCGGTGGAGAATGATGCCGTGACCACGTCGCCCCACACGCGCCCAGTGTTGCGGATTTCGACTTTTTTGGCGGTGATGTCGCCGCGCAGTGCCCCAGCGACGATGACGGTGTTGGCGCGCACATGCTCGCAGGTAACACGTCCGGTTGCTCCGACAACGAGCATGCCGCGCAGAGTGATGTCGCCTTCGAATGTTCCCTCGACGCGTACGCCGCCCTGACCGCGGATGGCGCCGCTCCAGGCAATGCCATCGCCCAACACGGATGTCACCCGCGTTGTTGGGGTTGGGAGATCGTTGGGTGAAGTTGTTTGGTCTTTTTTCTTGAACATGATTTGTATTTTACCATCAGTCGTTTTCGTTGCGCGGTGCGGGAACAGCTAGGATATTATAGCCTGAGTCTACGAATACGATCTGACCGGTGGTTTTGGCAGCCAAGTCTGAGCACAAATAGACGGCGGTGTTCCCTATATCTTCCTGGGTGATGTTTTGCTGCATGGGGGCGAATTCGGTGAACTGACGATACATCAGCCTGAAGCCGGAGACGCCCATGGCCGCCAGTGTGCGCACCGGCCCAGCGGAGATGGCGTTAACGCGGATGTTTCGCGGCCCAAGGTCATAAGCCAGGTAACGGACGGATGCCTCCAGGGCGGCTTTGGCGATGCCCATTACGTTGTAATTGGGGGCTACTTTTTCGCCGCCGTAGTAGGTCATTGTCAGCATCGATCCGCCGGGGCGCAGCAGGGGCTGGAAGGCTTGGGCCAGAGCGGTGAATGAATAGGCACTGATGTCCAGGGCCAGATGATAGCCTTCCCGGCTGGTATTGTAATATGGGCCTTCGAGTTCGTCGCGGTTGGCAAATCCGATTGAGTGAACCAATATATCGATCTCGCCGAAAGTTTCTTTGGCCTTTGCAGCCACGCGGGCAATGTCTTCGTCTTTGGAGACATCGCAAGGTTCCACAAAGTCGACGCCGATTGATTCGGCCAAAGGTGTGACGCGACGTTCCAGAGCTTCCCCAGCGTAGCTGAATCCTAGTTGCGCGCCGTGCCTGTGAAATGCTTGGGCAATGCCCCAGGCAATCGAGCGTTTGTTGGCAATTCCAAATATGAGAGCTGTTTTTCCTTCGAGTAGTTTCATGGGGGGACTCCGGGGGGGATGGGAGAATGGGGGGAAATGGTCAGGGTAGGCAGGGTAGGCAAGGGATACAGGGTATGCGGGTATACAGGGTAGGCAGGGTATGCAGGGTACAGGGTATGCAGGGTATCTTGTGTACCTTGTATACCTGTACACCTTAACGCCTACGAAACCACGAACCGCCACGGAATACTCTTCCACGGTTCGGGCACATTGTTTAACCCCACACGAGGGGCAGTAGTGACGTTGGAATCCGGGATTC
>JAYELX010000232.1:0-3275 GCA_034717875.1 Chloroflexota bacterium
TCAGTTTTTCAGAAACACGAATATTGATCATGACAAATACGTTGCTTACATCGAGAAACAGTTATTAAAATGGAATCTATCCTACGCTTTAGAAGTAGGATTAGCCACGCCCGACAATTTGCCTGATGACTATCACTGTGACGGATGCACCAATTTTGACGATCGCATTCTGATAATCAAAAACAACCACGTCCTTTGTTCATGTGGATACGATTTCGGCTCTTTTCATAATTCTCCTAAGGCCGAATATACGTAAGAAGCAATGAGGGCGAGTCAAACGAGAATATGCACTCAGGCGCAGGTAGCGATGCTTGCGTCTGAGTGCTTTTTGTTAGCTTTATTAGCAAGGAGGTAGTTATGTACTGGGCTACAAAAAAACGCGGTGTGGCCAACATCGGTGCTGCGCTTCAAAATGCAGGTTGGAAGATCTATGGCTACAACGCAGGAAACAACGGCCAGATTGGTACTTATCGTGCACCGTCCTGGCAAGGCGTAGCTACACATCCGGACTACGCCAATGTAGTTTTGGGTGTACGAGTAGATGAATACACTGTAGAGCATTACCCGGATGATTGGCCACCTATCCAGGCGACGCCGGGTCACGGATGGCATATCGAAATAGATGGCAAGATTGTCGATCATGGTCTTGCCTACATTGAAAAATGCTCTCACGCCCACGATGGAGATGAGCAAGCGGCTAAAGTGGCCAAGACCATTGATGCAGCAGTTGTGCGGGCTATGGAGAAGCGTGTTCGGGAGAAATGCGATATTGACGCAATTGATACCGCTGCAATCCGCATTGAATATGACCGTGATTGGACCTGGGTCTATTTTCCTTCGAAGCCACCTCGAGAAGTCCGTGATCGTTTGGGAAATATGGATGCTAGATGGAGTAAAAAGAGGGAAGGTTGGTACTTTCGACATCACGTCGATCGCAAAGAACTAGCCTGGTTATTTGATGAAGCTACTGATGACAACGCTCATGCAGAGGAAGATACTCCGCATGAAGCAAAGGATGAACCAAAAATGCAAACACAAACAGTTTATTATTTCTTTCAAAAAGGAAGCAAAACATCTTGGTTACACCTGGATTTTCTGCGACATCCGGACGATATGCAGAAAATCAAGAAACTTGGCTTTTCCAAGCATCAACTCCCCAACGTCAACGACTTGGATAGAGCTGTTAAATCACAGCTTTCTGCTAGCGCAGACAAGCACGTAACCGTGGCAGAAATCCAGGATGTGTTTCCCCATTGGGACATCAAGGACGCTGGCACCGCGGGTTTCGTGAGTGGTCAAGGCAGCGCATATGAGTATGTGCCGCCTTGGATGGACTTCCCCAAGCTCTATAGCAAGGAACATAACCGAGATCCTTTAGTCATTGCCAAGTTTTTCACTCCAGACTCGAACTGGACATGGTACGTCACAGAATATGACGGGGAAGACACATTCTTTGGCCTGGTCAACGGTATGGTAATCGAACTGGGTTACTTCTCGTTTTCTGAAATTTCAGATGTGAAAGGTCCTCTGGGAATGCGAATCGAGAGAGACAAATGGTTCGAGCCCACGCATATACGTGAATTGGATGACTACAAAGCTGAGTGGGGGGATAAAGGGCCATATAAAGGGGTGGCAACCTTAGACTCGACCAACGAACCGGCGACGCCAGACGAAGTATCAGCCGAAGCATCACCCCCTGAATGCAAAAAGGGCGACAAGGACGATGAGCATGTAGCTCTTCCTGAGGGTTGGGGGGAGGAAGAGATTCGTTTATTGTTGGATAAAATCGACGATAACGTTCCTGTCTTGGTAGCCGATGCCAAGTTAGGTATTCCGACTATCCACGATTTCAACGCAAATGTTCGCCATCTGGGAATGGGAATAATGAAGGTCGAGGGCGATGGTTATACCATGACCTTTGGAGCAGGCGGGTCAATGCGCCAAACCCCAAATGGCATGTCATGGACACCGCTAAATGTTACCGATGGTGAATATCACTACGATTTTGAAGGTGTGAGACAGACACTTGTTGAATGGCTTGGTGAAAGCGATGTGGATAAAGGCGATGATGCCGAAGTTGCCACCGTTGCCACCCAAGAAGACACCCATCCGTCCGTGTCAGTGGTAGATGACACAAAAGATGCCACTGATACTCAGGAAGTTGTCGATAAGACCGAGACATCCTTCATGAATACTGCTGCTACTCTCATCGATGAGCTTGTTGGCGACGACCATGCTGAAGATGAGCCAGATGCTACCCCCGAGGCTGAGACACATCAAGATACCAGTGATGACGATGATGACAACAATGTCGATGATGCCGATAGCGACGGTGGCAGTGACGATGACCACGATGTCGACAACGACGATGGTGATGATAACGGTGAAGAAGATGAAACCCCAATAGAAGCCGCCTCCACATCATCCGATGAGGCTTCCGCTGTTCTCTTCGATGAGCCTGAGCTGCCCAAACCGCTGCTCGATCTCGATACTGTGACTATGGCGGAGTTGGCAGAGTTGGCGGAGATGAGCCGGGATGACCAGCAAGAGCGAGGGATAAAGGTGTACCACGATGAGACGGCAGGACGCGGAAATAATCTTGGCGTTCAATATTCCCGTTTTACTGTAGACGCAATTGTTGTCTCTGATGGATGCTTATATAGTAAGGCAAAGGTTGGCCCTGTGGTCTATGATCCTGATAGTACGATAGACACAGACGAATGGAGCCTTTCCGACAACCCCAAGTTACGTACCCATGACGCATTCACCCAGTACCGACAGTTCGTAAGTGAGAACCCGGATTGTTCGTCTCGTACTGACCGAGCATATGCAATGATCGAGGAAAGTCTTGACAACGATAACGCTCCGTACTCAACCAGAATCCGACTCTGGCATGTACTTTATGATGCCCTGGATACACACACAGCATTCGACACGCATCTTTACGGCCACGTAGCAGGAAACGCATTACGCGTATTCAAGCAGTTTGGGTTCGAGACGTGGCCGGAGCTGCCTGAAGCTGTTGCTCAAGCTATCGCTGTTGACGCAGAAGAAGATGATGAAGTAACAGTTATGCCTATTAGTGACGGTGGCAACGGCGCAACGACCAGTGAATGGCAACCATCCCCTGAAGCTGAAGCGGAGTACAGAGAGTGGGAACTGCATCTGCTTACAGGTATGCTGGATAAGAGAAGCAGCTCATTTTATCGTGGCCTTGAAGCTGTGACGCTGCCTGGGACGCTGCATCTGGCGTTGCAAGACATCAATGGCGATAA
>JAYELX010000233.1:0-3265 GCA_034717875.1 Chloroflexota bacterium
CACGCTGGTTAAGCGATCCAATTTGGGGCGTAGAGCTAATTTATAAGTGACTGTCACCTGATGCAAAAACCTTCATCACTTACCTTTTTACCACTACCCGGACTAAATGATAAACTAACTGTTTTTTGCAAACCAACAAGCTTTTGAGCAATTACGTCTAAAACATGAGTACTTTTATCACTTCTTTTGAAGTCTGAGTCTTGATATAGATTGTACCACTATCGTTCAATAGCCCGGACGTCGTTCTCCCCAGCTACAACAACCTCAGTGGCCATATCCAAAAACAGACCATGATCGACGATACCAGGGCGAAGGGACAGGGTTCGAGCTAATTCATAAGCATCGGTAATGCCGTCATCGAACCAGCAGCGGGCCAGATAATTGCCGTTGTCGGTGACAACGGGGGAGCCATCGTCTTCGTGCCATTGCTCGGCGCGGCAGCCCAGGGTGTTCAACCACTGTATGTGGGCATCGGCTTCGAAAGTCACCACCTCAATCGGCAGCGGGCCGCGGCTGCCCAGCGTGGGGACGAGCTTTGATTCATCCACGATGACGATAAAGCGTTCAGCGTGAACCGCGACGATTTTTTCCCGCAGCAAGGCGCGCCCCAACCCTTTGATCAGATTGAGGGCTGGATCAACCTCGTCGGCGCCGTCCACGGCCAAATCCAGGCGGGGGCACTCGCTCAGGGTGGTGATGGGAATGCCACACTTGCGCGCCCGCGCCCCCGTCGCCTCGGACGTTGGCACAGCGCGAATGGAGCTCAGTTTCCCGGCGGATAATTTCTCCCCCAGCATATCCACAAAATAAGCTGTCGTAGAGCCGCTTCCCAGTCCGATAGTCATCCCGCTTTTGACATACTTCAACGCACTGGCCGCGGCTTGTTGTTTTTGATTCATGGGAATTGGTATATTGGGGATTGATGGAATGGTAAATTTTGATTGATGAGAAAGGTGACAGTCACTTTCGCGAGAATGTAAAATACTGGGATTCGTCTCTTTAGCGGCTCAGGGAACACGCACATTGCTGTTTGATAAAGTGACTGTCACCTGTGTAAGGTAAGTTATTAGTCAACTCTAACCACTGCTGGTATTGATGGAATGGTAAATTGGGGATTGGTATATTGGTATGTTGGTCTACCAGTCTACCAGCAATTCCCGATATTATGAAGAAGAGGCAAGACTTCGGAAGTCTCGAACGACATATTTCGCTAACAAAAAGGCATCCGAAGACTTCCGAAGTCTGGTTTTAGTCAAAACGGGAATTGCTGCCAGTCTACCAGTTTACCAAAAGCTCCTGTGTTTTCGCTACCACTTTCTCGACCGTAAAACCAAACTTCTCCAAGATTATCTCGTACGGAGCCGATGCGCCGAATCGGTCTATGCCGATGACTGCGCCTTTGTCGCCCACGTAGCGGCACCATCCCAACGGGGTGCCAGTTTCGATAGCCAGACGCGGCACGTCCGCTGGGAGTACGGATTGTCGATACTCGGCTGGTTGGGCCTCGAAGAGTTCCCAGCTTGGCATAGAGACCACGCGCGCGTTGATGCCATCGTCGGATAGTTTACCGCTTGCTTGCAAAGCCAGGCTGACCTCGGAGCCGCTGGCAATTAGGATGATGTCGGGGTTGCCGTTTGCGGCTTCGGCGAGCACATACGCGCCTTTGGCAGCATCATTGTCAAACGGAGTGATTTGCGGCAATCCCTGCCGGGTGAGAACCAACGCTGTGGGGCCATCGTTGCGCTCCAGGGCGATTTTCCAGGCCTGAGCGGTTTCGTTGCCGTCCGCAGGGCGCAGCGTGACCAGGCTGGGGATCAGGCGCAGGGAGGTTAGCTGCTCTATGGGTTGGTGGGTTGGCCCGTCCTCGCCGAGGCCGATGCTGTCGTGGGTGAAAACATAGACTACGGGAAGCCCCATCATCGCGGCCATGCGGATGGCTGGCCGCATATAATCAGAAAAAACCATGAAAGTACCGCCGTAAGGACGCAGCCCGTGGAGGGCCAGCCCATTCATGATCGCGCCCATGCCATGTTCGCGAATGCCGTAATGGATATAGTTCCCGCTGAAGTCGTCTGGTTTCAAGGCTGTAGAGCTGCCGGTCTTGGTTTTATTGCTACCGCTCAGGTCAGCGGAGCCGCCCAAGAGTGTGGGGATTTTGGGCCCGAGTGCGCTCAACACCTGCCCCGAAGTGGCGCGGGTGGCCACGGGTTTCCCGCCGCTGAAATCTGGCAGAGCATTCTCCCAGCCCGATGGCAGCGCGCCGATGACGAAATCGTCCCATTGCGCAGCCAGGTCGGGATAAGTCAGGCGGTAACTTTCGAGCAGCTTTTCCCATTGGGATTGTTGAGTTTGCCCAATCTCTTTGACCTGTTCGAAGCGGGCTTTGGTTTCTTTTGGGATGTGGAAACGGTCTTCGAAGGGCCAATCGAGATTTTCTTTGGTGGCTTTCAGATCATCCTCGCCCAGCGGCGCGCCGTGGACTTTGGCTGTATCTTGCAATGGGCTGCCAAAGCCGATGTGTGTGCGGCAGGCGATGATCGTGGGACGTGCGTTTTCTGCTCGGGCTGAATGAATAGCCTCATCAATGGAATCCATATCGTGGCCGTCAGCGCTCAACGTGTTCCATCCATAGGCAGCGAATCGGGCCAGAACATCGGTGCTGTTGCTGATATCTATGCTGCCGTCAATGGAGATATTATTATCATCGAATAGCACAATCAATTTGTTCAACTTCAAGTGCCCGGCCAGAGATGCGGCCTCATGAGAAACACCCTCCATGAGGTCGCCATCGGATGCCAGCGCATAAGTGTGGTGATCCACAATGGGGAAGTCGGGCTTGTTGAATTGAGCAGCCAGCCAGCGTTCGGCCATTGCCATGCCCACCGCGTTGCTGATGCCTTGCCCCAGCGGCCCCGTGGTCACCTCGATACCCAACTTGGGGTTGTATTCGGGATGCCCAGCAGTGTGGCTGCCCCATTGACGGAAGTTTTTGACTTCTTCCAACGAGAGTGGGTATCCGCTCAGATGGAGGAGCGCGTAGAGCAGAGCCGAACCGTGCCCCGCCGAGAGGACGAAGCGGTCGCGGTCGGGCCAGGTGGGTTGTGAGGGATTGTGCTTGAGAAATCGAGTCCAAAGCACAGTGACGATATCGGCTGTCCCCAGTGGCAGCCCCGGATGCCCGGAATTGGCCTGCTGCACCTCTTCGGCGGCTAAAATGCGCAGTGTGTTGGCGCAAAGTTGGTCAATTTGGTTATATGTGTGGGAT
>JAYELX010000234.1:0-10881 GCA_034717875.1 Chloroflexota bacterium
AATTTAGCGGGGCAAAATTAGGTATTTAATCAAAATCATGTTAGTCAAGTAGCGATAGAAGTGCAATGCATTTTGAAAATGTATTGCACTTCGGGTTATTAAAGGGGATTCTTGGTCAACCCGTCGTGCAGCGCATCTTCGAGATGCAACGCTCTCTTCCACGAATCAGAGAGAAATCTTGACACCCTATCTTTTTTAATGTATTCTTTTATTGACTGACCAGTCAGTTTATAAAGGAGATAATCATGTCACCACGCCCCGATGTGAGTGAGGAGCGCACCAACCAAATTCTGAACGCCGCAAGCGATGTTTTCTCGCGATTAGGCTTTCACAAAGCCCGCGTCAACGACATTGCCGAAGAAGCTGGCTTGAGCAAAGGTACTCTATATTGGTATTTCAAGAGCAAGGACGACATCATCAATGCATTGCTGGACCGTCTCTTCGAACACGGAATTTCTGGCCTGCGCGAGTTGCAAGCTGCCGATGAATCAGCGACAGAGAAATTATTACAATTTACTGAGCGCACTATCGACGAGATTGATCAATTGCTCAACATGCTTCCTCTCACCTACGAGTTTTTAGGACTTATATTCCGGCGAAAAAATGTAAAAATAGCATTCAAGCGATATTTCCATTCATATATGGATTTGCTGACCCCAATAATCCAACAAGGCATAAACGCGGGTGAATTTCGTGACGTTGATGCTCACGACGTTGCTGTGGCAGTGAGTGCTGTTTTCGAAGGCACCATATTACTTTGGGTTTACGACTCAGATGCGGTAGATCTAAAAAAGCATATCCAAAAAGGCATTCAATTGCTTATAGATGGCATAAAAGCATAAAGATATACATGCAATAGTAGAGTACGGATAATATCCTTATCCCCATTTATTTAAAGACCTCACAGGTTTTTGAAAAAACGACTTACGGGTTCCATTTTGAACCTTTACGACACGCTTTTCAAATCCAAATACACCGTTGAAACCTGTGAGGTCTGAATATGAGGTTTCCTACCCACTATTTCACGTTGATCCTTATTAATTTTACTATGCTGAAGGCTGGGCTAAATTTATAAAGATATTTTGTTGTACCTACTTAGTATCCAACGGTTGGCGAGGGATATTGTTAGCCGGATTGAAATTTTACCTGTTGACCTTAATCTCCGTAGTCGTCTGAAAATCCGCAACTGAGCACCAAATCACGGACAGCTTTGAGTTCATCCAACCGTCTGATGGGCGTGATGTGCGGCGCCGCGTGGAGCAATTCGGGATTCTCGCGCGCCTCCGCGGCGATTTGGATCAGCGCATCGACAAAGGCATCCAGTGTCTCTTTGCTTTCTGTTTCTGTAGGCTCGATCATCAAAGCTTCGGAGACAATCAGGGGGAAATAATTGGTGGGGGGATGGAAACCAAAATCCATCAAACGTTTAGCGATATCCAAGGCGTGAATGTCTGGAACATCTTCCCACTTGCCCTCAGCTACGAATTCGTGCATGCAAATGCGGTCATAGGGAACGTGGTATGTGTCTCGCAAGCGAGCTAACAAGTAATTGGCGTTCAAAACCGCATGTTCCGACGCACGCCGCAATCCATTTCCTCCGAGCATCATGATGTATGTAAATGCGCGCACAATCACGCCGAAGTGACCGTGAAACGCCTTGACGCGCCCGATGCTGTTATCAGGGTCGATCAAGCCGTAGAGGGGCGGGGTGTATTCTTCGCCCTCTTCGATGATTGCTGCAATGGGTGCGGGTAAGAATGAGGCTAAATCAGCGCTCACACCTACGGGCCCGGAGCCAGGGCCGCCGCCGCCGTGCGGAGTCGAGAAGGTTTTATGTAAATTAAAGTGCATAACATCAATGCCTAGTTCGGACGGTCGAATGATGCCCATGATGGCGTTCAAATTAGCCCCATCGCCATAAACAAGACCGCCAGCCTCGTGAACGAGGTCACTGGCTGCTTTGATATTCTCGTCGAAAAGCCCTAGCGTGTTGGGATTGGTAATCATGATCCCGGCCAAAGTTTCGTCACACTCTGTCTTGAGTGCATCCAGGTTGATATTGCCGCGTTCGTCCGATGGTAGCTCCACTATTTCTAACTTGCTCATAGTCGATGAGGCTGGATTGGTGCCATGTGCCGAGTCGGGAATCAACATCTTGACGCGTTTATGATTACCGCGAGCGCGATGATATGCCCGTATGATCAGCACACCGCTCAACTCGCCGTGAGCACCGGCGGCAGGCTGCAAACTGACAGCATCGAATCCGCTGATTGCTTTGAGCCATTCTTGCAGCTCATACATCAAGCCTATCGCACCCTGAACCGTCTCGACAGGCTGCAAAGGGTGGATTTTAGTAAAACCTGGCAAGCGGCAGGTTTCTTCGTTGATCTTGGGGTTGTACTTCATCGTGCAGGAACCCAGGGGGTAGAATCCAGTATCAACACCGTGATTCAACTGCGAAAGGCGCGTGAAATGACGCACCACGTCTATCTCCGAAACCTCAGGGAGGGGCAGGGTGTCACGGGTAATAGCAGCCTCTATGGGCGCGGTGGGCACGTCTGGCTCAGGGAAGTAGGCGCCCTGGCGTCCGGGTGAAGATAGCTCGAAAATCGTCGCTTCAGTCATAGGATTCCTCCGATAGTGCTTGTGCAAAATACTCAATTTCGGGCCGGCTGTTCATCTCTGTGACGGCGATAAGTATTTGGTCATTCATGCTGCCATCGATTTGACCAAGATCGTAGCCGACAATGATGTCGTCAGCGAGCAAATGCTTGTTGATTTCCGCAGCTGGGCGTGGGCACCGCACTGTGAACTCGTTGAAGAAGGGTGTGTCGTAGACCAGTTCGAAGCCAGGGATAGCGGTGATTTTCTCGGCAGCATAGTGAGCTTTGTGGTAATTGAGTTCGGCCACTTGCCGCAGCCCATTCTTGCCCAGCAGACTCATATAAATAGTCGCAGCCAGTAAAACCAGCCCCTGATTCGTACAGATATTGGATGAAGCCCGTTCACGGCGAATGTGCTGCTCGCGGGTGCTCAGGGTGAGAACGTAGCCGCGTTGGCCTTTGCCATCAACGGTTTCACCCGCAATGCGTCCGGCCATTTTGCGAACGTATTTCTTGCGGGTGGCGAATATGCCCAAGTAAGGGCCTCCAAAAGCAAGCGGCAGCCCCAGGGTTTGACCTTCTCCGGTGACGATATCCGCGCCGAAGTCGCCGGGGGGCTTGAGCAATCCTAGTGCTAATGGGTTGACGTGCACTGCTACCAGAGACTTGACCTTGTGGGCGGCTTCTACGAGCTTGCTGAAATCGTGGATGCGCCCGTAGAAATCTGGGTATTGAACAACAACCAATGCGGTCTCTTTGTCGATTAAGGGGATTAAATTATTGGGATTACCAGTAAGGGGGATATCCTCACCCCGAAGCTGGATATCCGATTCTTGTATGTAAGTGGATACCGTTTCCCGATACTGGGGATTCAGCCCGGGGGAAAGCACAACCTTATTGCGCCTGCCGCGGAAATTTTGGTGAGCCATATTGACGGCCTCCGCTACAGCGGTCGCGCCATCATAGTGCGATGCGTTGGAGACATCCATCCCCGTCAGGCCGACGATCATGCTTTGGTACTCGAAAATGGTTTGCAAAGTCCCCTGAGATATTTCGGGTTGATAAGGGGTGTAAGCGGTGTAAAATTCGCCTCGCCGAAGGATGGAATCCACTGCCGCCGGGGAGTAGTGGTTGTACGCACCTGCTCCCAAGAACGAAATCAACTCATCGGTAGTTTCATTGGCATCTGAAATATGCTGAAGTTCTGCCAACGCTTCCATTTCCGTAATTCCATCGGGCAGATCCAATTTGGGAAAGAGACGGTCGCTGGGGATGCTTCGAAAAAGGTCTTCAAAGTTATCCACGCCAATTGTTTGCAGCATGTCATCCCGATCAGCGTCGGTATGTGGTAAGAACATATTTGCTCCTTTGTGCAGGTCATGTTTCAGGTGTGCAAGTAGCGGGTTACAGGTGGGCTTGCGGGTGGCCGGTTTTGCATCAAGCCTATCACTACAACGCCCAATATCTGATCTCTGATTCCCACCTGACACCTGATACCTGACACCTGATACACTGACCTAGTGATCACGCTCCATGTTTTCAATGGCTTCCGCATCCATCAATTCATCTATTTCGGACGGATCGCTGAGCTTGACCTTGATCATCCAGGCCTCGCCGTAGGGGTCGCTATTGACTAACTCGGGAGCATTTGCCAGGTTTTCGTTGACCGCGACAATTTCACCACTCACGGGCATGAAAATGTCGGCAGCAGCCTTGACAGATTCAACAACGGCGCAGGCTTCGCCCCGGTCGATATCATCACCTTCGAAAACTAGATATTCGATGAAGACAATGTCTGAGAGTTGATCTTGGGCGAAATCGGTGATCCCGATTGTGCCGATATCGCCGTTGATACGAACCCATTCGTCGTTTTCAGTGTACTTCAAGTCATTGGGAAAATTCATGATTTTGCCTCCTCAAGAGAAAAAAACTAAGTCGGTACGAATTTGGAATGAAAAAAGCGCACGCGTAAAAAGACGGCGTGCGCTCTGTCGTAGACCTGAGAGATTTGCCTTTCCTATATTTGCCATATTGGCAACACTGCGCGTTCTAAGGTGAGGCTTGCACCTTCGGTGTCGTGCATCTTGGAATTAGATGCAACCGACTTTCCAGAGGGTTCCACAAAAACAGAGTCCTTTTACCTGAGAGTTTCACCCTTCAGCTTAGTTCAGGGTTTGCCCCTTCGGTGCCCGAAATTAAAAATAACGGTAGTGGTTAAAATTGATTGATTATATACGTAACACAGGTGACAGTCACTTCATTAAGTGGCGTTGGGCGTACACCAATAGCCGCAAAAAGACGAATTACAGTACATCCTCATCTCACAAAAGCGATTGTCAACTTTATCAGTCAAAATTTATCACCACCAGAATTCCGTTCGAGTCTCTCCTCTGCGATTGGTTATTCAGTTATAATTAGTACAATTCTAGACGGGGTGAGAGTAAAAGTCAATGGTATATTGTAAGTATATCAGAAGACAAATTATGCTCAAGAAAAAAACCCGCTTTTATGAGCGGGGTTTTTTCGTTTTGCGTAAGGATGGTGATTAATTACTCAACCCATCCTTGGCTCTTAATTAAGTTTGTGATGACTGGGATTTCGGTGTATTTGCCATTATAGGAGTCAAAGGCAGGCCAAAGGGTCACCAGCCAAATTACTGGGGCGCATACTGATCCAATGCCCAATGTTACAGTGGCAAGAATGAGTATGATGATCCATATAGCCACATTGAATGCAATAGATTGCACAGCGTGAAATTTAAGAAAAGGACGGTCTTTCTTTTCTTCCATCAGAAGAGCGATGATGGCTACAATTGGAATAGGATAGCCTAACGCTGCCCAAAGTTTATCGTCGTTGGTGATTTCTGTATTCATAGTATTCCTCCATAAAGTTAGCTTTTCTAAGGTTGTTGAGGGCGTATTTAATTGTTAGGGGAGAGTAATTTTGATGATAGCGTAGCCGCTGATTGAGTAATGGAAGCAGGTTTTTTCTGCTGAAATGTATCGAAATCAAGGCGGAACAGTCATTGCAAGACCCGTTCTTGGTTTCGATACGACGAAATGCACCGTCTACTCAACCGGCGAACTGATTTGAGTTACCCTACCCCAAATTTTATATGCGCCCGGTTGTTGACTTATATTGCAAAGGTAATTATACCTGATAACCCATAAATGTGTTCATAGTTACGTATAGTGATACTATGCTAAAAACTCTGAAAAACATTTTTGGGCCATTATTTTATCGTCTAAATATCCCAAGTCAGGGTTTTGAACGCACCAACTGGTAAGCGGATTTATAGTGGATTGCTTCGCTTTGCGTACCTTCGGTATTGCATGCCTTGCTTTGCATGCCTACGGCAACGGCAACGGCAAGCGGATAACTACTGCATTTCGTGGACGCATCCGCTTGCCACGGGCACGCAAAGCGATCCGCTAAAAATCCGCTGCCAAACTTAAAACGCTCTCCCCTATTTTTGAGAAGATACCTGTTTCTTACATCCCACTTACAAGGTTTTTACTTAAGGCATCAACCAAAAAATACTTCTAATCGAGCAGTTTTTCTCTAGTCGCTAATCAAGCTCTTTTCTCGTAAAAGGGGGCGTGGATCAATAATATTTTTATGCAGCCCAATATCCTTACTAGGTAAATCTAGTGCTAATGCCATTAGTTGGGTGAAGTATAGAATCGGCATGGGCTCATCGAGATCCATTTGAATTTGGCGGGCGTCCAGGTTCATGTGACAGAGGGGACAGGAAACGACAATGGCCTCGGCTCCGGCTTCTCGGGCGTGTTTGATGATATTTCCGCTCAACTTCAGGATGATGTCGGGGCGGCTGAGGGCATGAGCCGCTCCACAGCAGATAGTTTTGTAAGACCAGTCGTGAACTTCGGCTCCCAGGGCAACCATGAGTTCATCCATGTCGGTGGGGTTCTCGTAGTTGGCTACGCCGGTTACTTCGGGGGGGCGGGTGAGAAGGCAGCCGTAGTAGCAGGCCAGGTGCAGGTCTTCGAGATGATTGGTAACTTTTTCGGCAACGCGTTCTGGGCCAACGTTTTTGTAAATGGCTTCGGCCAGTGTACTGACGTAGACCGAATCTTGGTATTCATATTTCAAAGTCTCGTCTATGGAGGCTTTGAGGTCCGGGCGCTCTCGGATTTCGTGTTGGACGGTTTTGTGGCGGTTATAACAGGAGGCGCAGGGCATGGTGACTTCTGTGAAGCCGCTCTTTTCGAAGAGGGCCAGATTTTCCATGGGGTATTCTATAGCGGCTTGGGGGTCTGCTTTGTGGGCAGGGGTGCTGCCACAGCATATCCATCCTTTGGGTTCAATAAGCTCTATGCCTATAGCTTCACAAACTTTTTTAGAGGATATGTTGAATTCGGTTGCTGTAGTTTCCAGGGAGCAGCCGGGGTAGTAGCCTATGGCGCTTGAGGCTGCCTCAATAGGTTTGGCCTTGCGATGGCTGGGTTTGCGGGTGGGGTCAGGGAAGAAAGCCACTTTTCGTTTTTTGAGCATGGCCATGTAGAGATCAATATCTTTAAGGAGTGGTAATGGGTCTTGGAGACCCATTTCGACCATGATGCCGGGTTCGTAACTGCGGCCCCAGATGTTGATTTCTCGCAAGAAGGCCTGGTTGAAGGCATTGACTGCGGGAACCTTGGGCTTGATGCCGCGCTTCAAGGACTCGCGGGCGAGAAATTCCATGATGGCGGCAATGTCTAAGCCTTGGGGGCAGCGAGTAGTGCAAGTTTGACAGGCGGCGCAGAGCCATATAGTTTCAGATTCGAGGGCAATGTCTTCTTGCCCCAATTGCACGGCGCGCATGATTTGGTTAGGCTGCCAGTCGAAGAATTCGGCTACAGGGCATCCGCTGGTGCATTTGACGCATTGGTAGCATAGATAAACGTTTTGGCCGATTTCTTCTTGAATGCGTTTGGCTAAGTCGTTTGTGATGGTTATGGGTTGGTCGGTGGATTGGGTTTCTTCCATTATGAATCTCCTTGTTTCCAGCGATGATGTTGGTGTCTACACACTTGGCCTGGGGTATAGTCCTGCACCCTCTACGATGGGTTTGATGGCTTTTTCCCACTCAATGGCCATGATGTGGACGCCGGCTACGCCTTCGATTTCGCGTAATTGCTGGATGAGGTCAATGCAAATTTGGATGCCTTCTTCTTTCCGGGCTTTCGAGCGAGCGCGTTTTTCCTCTTTAGTCATTTCGGAGTATTTTTTGCCAGCCCAAGGCTTTCCGGCTGCGGTCATACGATCGATGATTTCGTCGGGGACGAGTATGCCGGGGACGTTGTTTTTCATGTAGCGCGCCATGCCGGGGCTTTTTAACGGCCCGACACCGGCTAGGATGTAGATTTTTTCATGAAGTCCCATCTCGCGAACTTTCTCCATGAATTTGGCGAAGGCTTCTACGTCGTAGACGAGCTGGGTTTGGATGAAGTTGGCTCCTGCCTTGATTTTCTTTGCTAGACGATATGGGCGAAAATCGATGGGGTCGGCGAATGGAGCGGAAGCGGCTCCGACCAAGAAGCGCGGTTCTTGACCTTTGAATTCATCTCCACATTCGAAGACTTTTTTATCTCGCATCTCGCTTACCATTTTAACCATTTGGATCGAATCTATATCAAAGACGTGTTTTGCAGTGGGGTGGTTGCCAAAGCTTTGGTGATCACCTGTCAGGCAGAGTAGGTTGCGCATTCCCAGCGCATAGGCTCCCAATAAATCGGCTTGGATAGCAAGGCGGTTGCGATCTCGAGCTGTCATCTGGATGATAGGCTCAAGCCCCTCTTGGACGAGGATGGTGCCGGCGGCAATACTGGATATACGTACAATAGCTGTTTGGTTATCGGTGAGGTTGACGCCATCTACATATCCTTTCAATAGAGCGGCTTTTTCACGGATTGCATCCCCATCCGCATTTTGAGGTGGCCCTAATTCGCCTGTGACAGCAAAGTGGCCTGCTTTTAACGTTCTTTCTAGTGTCGTGCCTACGATATAGCCGTTGGTGTTGTTTTTGTTTGTTGTCATTGTTCATGCCTCCGCTTGCTCGGTTTCTAGCTGTAAGTCTTCCCGCACGATTTTACGCGGGCCGCCATCGTGGGCCGTACTCCAATCTTTAGGGGGTTCTATCTCTAAGAGTAGATCGAGTTTATCTTTGCTCGCTAACCGGTCGTAGATCAACTGCCACGCGCAGGGGACGTCTGGGTCGATTTCGCAGTGACCATCTTCGGAACCCCCACACGGACCGTTAAGCAGGGATTTGGAACAGCGTGCAATCGGGCAGATGCCGCCCGTCAATCCTAAAACACAATTTCCGCAGGCCAGGCAGCGTTCTTCCCAGACACCTTGTTCTGGTGGCAATCCCATAAAGGTGGTATTCAAGCCGGGCACTACCCAGCATTCGGGGAAATGTTCGGCGATGGCTTGCACACCGATACCGCAGCCTATGGATAGCACAATATCAGCTTCTTTAATCTGATCTTCAATCTCGTCCAGGTATTCCCATTCACATTGGCGCTGGACGGTAATGTCTGTGACCTCCATAGGGTTTCCGTCAAGTTTGGAAGACATTCTTAGGGAAGAAGCCAGAATTTGGGCTTCGCGTTCACCGCCTGCGAAACATACCGTCACGCAGGTACCGCACCCAACTACTAACACCTTTTCGGCATCTCCGATTAGGTTTTTGATTTCATCCAAAGGTTTTTGCTCGGCAATAATCATTTGACCTCCATTGCTACTTGTTGCTTTTTAGTGGGTTAGGGCCTAGTCTTTTTATTTGTTCTGTCATTTCTTTTGCTTTGGCTACAAATTCACCTGCCATAGCCGCCGACATATTATACATCTTGATGCGCTCTGCTTCCAGTCCTATTTCTATCAATATATTCTGGATATATGTCACTCTTCGTCTAGCTTGTAGATTACCTTCCAGGTAATGGCAGTCGCCGGGCAGTCAACCGGCCACCATGACACCATCTACACCGTCTTCGAGTGCCTGAAGAGCTGTTAACGCGCTCAATTGCCCGGTGCAAGGTATTTCGATAATTTTAACGTTGGATGGATACTGCATTCTCAGCCCTCCAGCCAAATCAGCGGCTGAATAGGCACAGTGTTCGCAGCAGTAGGCAATTATTTGTAATTCGTTGTTTTCTTTGAGCTTCGACATAGTTAGCAGTCTCCCGTTAGCCGTCATTTACCATTTATAATTCACCATTTACCATTTAATTTTGTAATTACTCAGGTGTCATTTCGAACGGAGTGAGAAATCTTTTCGTCGTGAGTGAATAACTGGCTGGAACCAAGATTTCTCCTCGTTATTCGGCGGCAAGCATGCCGAAACCTCGTCGAAATGACATACCCTGTTGCCTAACTTGACGACATTAAGCAGTGAGTAGTCACTTAATTCTTAACTAACGCCCGAGCTTTGGACCTCATTTGCTCACGGGTATAGTGCATGAGCTGAATGGCATGGGCAGGGCATTCTGCGGCGCATGAACCGCAACCCTGACAAACCGCTGGCTCGATATAAGCTGCTCCCATAATTTTGCCGGCACCAGTCTGGTTAGGTTGAATGATGGGAACTTCGAATGGGCAAATGCGCAGGCATGTCAAACACCCCGTACATTTTTCCTGATCGACGACGGCCACGCGTCCGCCTGCAGCAATAGTTTTTTTGCTGAGAATGAGCGCGGCCCGGGATGCTGCCGCCTGGGCCTGGACCATGGCTTCATCGAGCAGCTTTGGGTAATGGGCCATTCCGGCCATGAAGACACCTTCGGTAGAAAAGTCCACGGGACGCAGCTTGACGTGAGCTTCCAAGAAGAAACCGTCGGCATCGGTGGAAACTTTGAAGCGGGTGGCCAGTTCACTTGTGTCTGGGTTAGGAACCACGGGCATGGAAAGCACTACCATATCTGGGCGAAGATTGACAGGCCGACCCAGGGCGGGATCCCAGGCCTGTACGCTGAGAGACGTATCTTGACCGTTATGGCTCTTCACGGCCCCGTTTATTTGCACATCAGGTTTGTGCTCATCATTATAGCGTAAGAACAGAACTCCTTTTTCACGCGCCTGAGTATAAAGACGCTCTTTAAAACCGTACACACGAATGTCTTTGTAGATGATAATTATTTGAGCATCCGGTTTATATTCCTTTAGCGTCAGAGCGTTTTTCAATGCCACGGTGCAGCAGATGCGGCTGCAATACTGCTCTGCCGGCGGCCCCACACATTGGATCATGACGACGGAGGATGGTAGATTGGTAGATTGG
>JAYELX010000234.1:10981-16587 GCA_034717875.1 Chloroflexota bacterium
TTTATATTCCTTTAGCGTCAGAGCGTTTTTCAATGCCACGGTGCAGCAGATGCGGCTGCAATACTGCTCTGCCGGCGGCCCCACACATTGGATCATGACGACGGAGGATGGTAGATTGGTAGATTGGTTTTCATCATATTCATCATCCCCCGCTCCCTTGCTCCCCCGCTCCCTAGCTCCCCAGCTCCCTTGTTCCCCTGCCATCATCTCTTCGAATTCTAACTGCGTCACAATGCGCGCGTCACTGCCGTAGCCGTATTCCGGGCCGCGATATTCCTGGGCACCGGTGGCTAAAATTGTGGCTCCATGGGAAAATTTTTCTCTGCTACCGTTTCCGCTATCGAGCGTGGTGATGAAATTTCCCTTGAATCCCGTAGTATTTTTGACCTGACTTTCTGTGTGAACGGTAATCATATTTGTGGAATGCACCCGCTCAACCAATTGGCGCAGGATATATTGAGGCTTTCTGCCATCATGAGATGTGTAGACATGGCGGAGATTGCCGCCTAATTCAGCTTCTTTTTCCACCAGATGGACTGGAAAACCGCTCTCGGCCAGTGTAAGGGCTGCTACCATCCCGGCTGCTCCTCCGCCGACTACCAGAGCCGCGTTATTTACTGGTACATCGATGGTGGTTTGAGCTTCCAGCAAAGCAGACTTGGCCACTGCCATACGCACCAGGCCTTTGGCTTTTGTGGTGGCTTTATCCCAATCGTCGGAATGCACCCACGAGCATTGATTGCGGATATTAGCCATCTCGAACAGGTACGGATTCAACCCGGCAGCACGAATGCTATCCTGAAACAGGGGTTGATGGGTCAGCGGCGTGCAGCTGGCGACAATGACCCGGTTCAAGTTTTCTTCTTTGACCATCTCGGTGATATGCTTGACGCTGTCCTGAGAACAGGTGTAGAGGTTGTCTTCAGCATGAACCACATTGGGGAGGGTAGCAGCGTATTCAGTGACCTGCGGGACGTCCAAGTATCCGCCGATGTTGGTGCCGCAATGGCACACAAAAATACCTATGCGTGGCTCTTCCCCGCTCACGTCTCGTTCTGGGGGGAATTCGGGCGTGGTCGTCAGAGAGAAGCGGGCCTCCCCGAGGTGGGTTCCCACAGCCCCAGCAGCGACGCTGGCCTCCATCACCGATTCGGGAATATCCTTGGGCTCGCGGAAAGGTCCCACGGCGTAAATGCCCGCTCGGCTGGTTTCCACAGGGTTGAATTGCACGGTGCGGCAAAAACCGTATTCGTCGAGTTCCACGCCCAATTGTCGCCCCAAGGCCTGAACGGAATCGGAAATCTCCATCCCCACAGAAAGGACAACCAGGTCGAACGCGTCGCTAATTATTTGGTGGGGATTCTTGTCCTCGGTGTAGTTCAGGATGAGGCTATGGGTCTGAGTATCTTCGTAAAGATTGGATATTCGAGAATAGTGGTAATGAATGCCGTATTTGTCTCTGGCTCGTTCGAAATAACCTAAATAACCTTTCGAGAAAGCGCGCATATCCATTTGGAAGACGTGGATATCGAGTTCAGGGTGGTGTTCCTTGGCCATGACCGCTTCTTTGGTGGCGTACATGCAGCACACGGCTGAGCAATAGTCATGGTTTTGGTCGCGGGAACCAATGCACTGTAAGAATGCGATCCGCTGGGGTGTCTGGTCGTCGGATGGGCGTTGGATTTGGCCCATTGTTGGCCCGGAAGCTGAGAGCAGGCGTTCGAATTGGAGGGCAGTGATCACGTTCGGGTAACGTCCAAAGCCAAACTCTTGGGAGAGTTCAGCCTGGTAAATCTGGTATCTGGGCGCAAGGATGATCCCTCCAACATTGATTTTCTTTTCCTGGGTAAGCATATCGTGATCGATGGCATTTGCCCCACAGGCGTAAACGCAGGCTAGACACTCGGAGCAAACGCCACATTGCAGGCAGCGTTGGGCTTCAGCTTGGGCTTGGTGCTCTGTCAGTCACAACACGACCTCACGGAAGCTAGTCACCCTTTCTTCCATGGAGAGCAAGGCTGGCTCAACCCTGGGCTGGAGTTTGATTTCACCACTTTGTACTCGTTGGGCTATTTCCACGCGGCTGGATTTTCCCACGGGGGGAGCGGGGGTGCTGGGTTGATTAAGTGGCTTCCCTTGCAGGTAGAGGTGGATTGACTTGCTGACTCTGTTATACAAGCCACTACCTAAGGTAGTGGTTAGCACCAAGGTTCTACCGTACGAGTCTATAAATCACCTTTGTTTGCAAAGATTGCGATGGCATAGAAGTATCTACACTTGGCAAAACTTGCTTTAGTCGTAAAGGCTGTACTTTTCTATGAAGGAATCTTGCACAAAATAAGCTGATGCGTTCAGTAGTCTCTATTAGCAAAGAAGTTCTTGGCGTAAAAGTTTGTTGAAGTAGAAAAATCATCTCAGATTGCGAAAGAACTAACTTGCAAAAACATCGGTAATATCGCACCTTCTAGGTGCGATATTACAAGCCACCACCTTTGGTGGTGGTATTTGACTCATGCTGCCTCCTCCAAGGGTGTTTATACTAAACATGGTTTGGTGGTGTTAAACCTTGACTTGCCGTTGCCGTTGCCACACCACGCCGTGCCGCAGGTATGCAAAGAAAGGCGCGCAGAGCGTGGGTGCATACCTAATGGGTATGCTCTGCACGCCCCATGGGCGACATCGTGCAACCGTGTGGCAAAGCAAGGCATGCAGAGCAATGAGTAAGGTGACTGTCACCTATGTAATGTAAATTTTAAGTTAATATTAACCATTACTAATGGTTGTGCTAGTCTTATATTTAATTACCATTAGCGCGTAAAGGGTTTGGCCCCATCCGCTGGATTTCCGCGGTCATTTCGGCGACCGAAAAGGCAAATTTGCCGCCCATGGCCGCGGACACATTGATCATCTGGATTCGCCGGCCATCTATGCCGATATCTTCCAGCAACTTTCTAGTATATTCAACTCGTCTTCGGGCTTGTATATTACCTTCCAGGTAATGGCAGTCGCCGGGCATTCAACCGGCCACCATTACGCCGTCTGCGCCTTCCTCGAACGCTTTCAAGGCATAGATGGGATCATACTTGCCGGAGCAGGGCAGCTTGATTATCTTGATGTTGGGAGGATAGTCCAAGCGCAGGGAGCCGGCCAAGTCTGCAGCGGCATAAGCGCAGTAATGGCAGCAAAAGGCAACTATTTCAGGGGAGAAGTCTTTAGTCATGTTGTTGTGTAGTCCTGTAGTTGGATAGTTGGGTAGTCTGGTAGTTGTTAGTCTGATAGTCTAATAAGTCGATAGTCATTATCCTTATTTTTAGTCTCTGTTTTCCTGATTCCTAGTCACTAACCCTCCATAACCGGAATCGTCTCAATAAGCTGCTCCTGCGGTACCTTCTCGAACAACGCGCTCAGTTTTTGCATGGTTTGCACGTCTTTGTAGTGTAGCAATTCAATAGCTTTTGCCGGACATTCAGAGGCGCAGGAACCGCATCCGTGACAGACGGCTGGCTCGATATAGGCGGCTCCACCAATTTTCCCGATGCCGGAAAAGTCAACAGAGATCTTAGGTACATTGTAGGGGCAAATGCGCACGCAGGTGAGGCAGCCGACGCATTTATCGGGGTCTACATGAGCGACCTGGGCGCTGGTCATCATGGTATCTTTAGAAAGAGTAATCGCTGCCCGAGATGCTGCTGCCTGTGCTTGAGCAATGGTTTCATCTAGGAATTTGGGGTAGTGTGCCATTCCGGCCATATAGACACCGTCAGCGGCGAAATCTACTGGGAGGAGTTTGACATGCGCCTCCAGGAAAAAACCATCCATATCGGTAGAGAGTTTAAGGCGAGTGGCCAACTCTTGCGTGCCCTTGGAAGGAACCACAGGAGTGGAGAGTACGAGGAGATCTGGTTGCAATTCTAACTCCCGCCCCAGCATTGGTTCCCAAACGCGGATGTGGATTTGCTCATTTGCTGATGCGCTAATCTCCACTTTGGGCTTATTCTCGAACTCATAGCGGACAAAGCGAACCCCAGCGCGTCTTACCTCGGTGTAAAGATGCTCTCTGAAGCCGTAAGTGCGGATATCGCGATAGATGATTGTGATTTTGGCTTCGGGGTTCAGTTCTTTGAGTTTTAGGGCATTTTTTAGCGCTGTGGTGCAGCAGATGCGGCTGCAGTATTTTTCTGCCGGCCCAACGCATTGGATCATGACGACAGAGTCAGGTAACAGGGCATCAGTAGACCAGGAATCAGGTATAGTTTCATGATTCCTGATTTCCTGATACCTGATACCCTGATCCCTGATTCCTTGCTCCCCTGCCAACAACTGCTCGAACTCCATTTGGGTTAGAATCTGCTCACTTTGCCCATATTTATATTCATTCCCTTTGTATTCTTCCCCGCCCGTGGCAATGATGATTACGCCGTGCTTCACCTCATAGTTTTCACCGTCGCGGCCTAGTATGGATGTGAAGTTCCCTTTGAAGCCATCAGTATTAACCAGTTCCGTATTCAAGTAAACGGTGATGAGGGGGTGGCCCTCTATTTTGGTTATTGTCTCGGTTAAATATTCTTGAGGCGTGGTGGATAGGAAATTAGTAGATTGGGAAACTGGTATATTGGTTGACTGGGACGCGGGGCGTGGCTTTTCCCAATTTACCAATTTACCATTCCCCAACGTATCCGCGAAATAGCGCAAGTTACGCAAATTACCGCCTAGTTCGTTTTCTCGCTCCACCAGGTGAACTGGGAAGCCTTGCTCCGCCAAATTGAGTGCGGCGGTCATTCCGGCTGCTCCTCCACCGATGATCAGGGCGGCGTTGTTTACATCTATCTCGGAAATTTGAAGAGCTTCGAGGTATGCAGCCTTAGCTACAGACATGCGCACCAGGGATTTTGCTTTTTCAGTGGCGGCATCCCAGTCATTGGAGTGTACCCAAGAGCATTGGTTGCGGATGTTGGCCATCTCGAAAAGATAGGGGTTCAATCCGCCCTGACGGATGGCATCCTGAAAGAGAGCTTCGTGTGTGATTGGTGAGCAAGAGGCGACTACGACGCGGTTTAGCTCCAGGTCTTTAACCTGCTCGGTGATGTGGGCAATTGTATCCTGGGAGCAGGTGTACAGGTTGTCTTCCGCGTGTACTACATTGGGGAGCGTTTTAGCATAGTCGGCCACAAGAGGCACATCCAAGTAACCACCGATGTTGCTGCCGCAGTGACAAACGAACACGCCGATGCGGGGGTCTTGGCCGCTAACATCGGTCTCTGGCGGATATTCTTTTTGGATGGTTAAGGTGTTTCGGGCGGGGGCTAGGATTTCGGCTACCTTTGCGGCGGTTCCTGTGGCTTCTATGACACTTTCGGAAATATCCTTTGGCTCACGGAAAGGCCCTGCTGCATAAATGCCTGGGCGGCTTGTTTGCAGAGGATCAAAGAGAGTGGTTTGGCAAAAACCATGTTGGTTGAGCTGGATTTCCATCTGACGGCTGAGTTCCTTGACGGATTCTGAAATCTCCATTCCCACTGAGAGCACAACCATATCAAACTCTTTTTCAATGGGAGCTGATCCATTTTCTGAATAACGGATAAGAAGGTTCTGGTTATGAGGATTTT
>JAYELX010000235.1:0-3251 GCA_034717875.1 Chloroflexota bacterium
AACCCTCACCGTTGAGGGCTGCGGATTGAATCAATGGAAAATCCCCAACGAACCGCTGGATTGCCGCAACTCCGGCACAACTTTACGCACCCTGGCCGGCGCGTTGGTGGGGACGAATACCCCCGCAGTGTTGGATGGTTCTCCCGGTTTACGCCGCCGCCCGATGGGGCGCATTGTCGACCCTTTGCGGCAGATGGGCGCGCTTATCGACGCCGCGGATGGGGCCGCCCCGCTGCGTATAGGCAAACGTTCGGGGCGAAATCCGCTCGCAGGCATCGATTATCATTTGCCCGTCGCCAGTGCTCAAGTCAAAACCGCGCTGCTGCTGGCCGCTCTGGGCGCCGATAGCGCAACCACACTCACTGAACCGGGCCCTTCCCGCGATCACACCGAGCGCATGTTGGCGCAGATGGGAGTGGATATTGCCATAGACGCACAAGCCAGGTCTGTTAGATTGATGCCCCCATCTGGGCCGCTCAAACCGCTGCAATTCACCATTCCCGGCGATATTTCATCAGCGGCATTTCTCATCGTCGCCGCGCTGATCACACCTGGCTCCGAGATCACCCTGCGCGGCGTCGGTCTCAATCCCACCCGCACTGGCCTGCTCGATGCGCTCCGGGCCATGGGCGCAAAAATCGACATCACACATGCGCACAGCACACCCGCAGCGGGGCAGGTCTCACGTTTCACGGAACCTGTCGGTGACATCATCGCCAGTTATTCCCCCGACTTGCACGCCATCGAGATTTCTGGCGAGCGCGTCGTGCGCATGATCGACGAATTTCCCATCTTTGCCGTGGCCGCAACCCACGCTGAAGGCACAACCATCGTGGGCGATGCCGAAGAACTGCGCCACAAAGAAACAGACCGCATTCATACATTGGCCGAAGAATTTAACAAATTGGGGATTCCCATCCAGGAGCGGGAAGATGGATTTTCCATCCGCGGGGGGCAACTCTATCATGGAACAAGTGTCTCCGCCCGCGGCGACCATCGTTTGGGCATGGCCCTGGCCGTGTTAGGCTTGGGCGCCGAGGAAGCCCTCACCATCCATGGAGCGGAGATCATCAATGAATCCTTCCCCAGCTTCTTTTCCAAACTCGAATCCCTCGGTGCGCAACGGATCAGTGATGACTGAAATACCATCTTTCTACGCACTGGGCTTGATTGGCCACCCTTTGGAGCACAGCCTCTCGCCGCAACTGCACCACGCTGGACTGGACGCGCTAGGATTGGAGGGGGAATACCGCTTGTATGAAATTCCGCCGTTCCCCGATGGGGAAGAGATGTTGGTAGAATTACTCACTCGTGTGCGGAAGGGCAAAATCCACGGCCTGAACGTGACCATCCCCCACAAGCAAAACGTGATCCCATTGTTGGATGAAATGACCCCCACGGCAGAGGCCATCGGCGCGGTCAACACAATTGTCGCCCGAGGCGGCCAACTTATTGGCGACAACACCGATGCCCCCGGCTTTTGGGCCGACGTGTGTCAGCGTCTCAACGCACACACGTTCGAACATTCAAGCGCACTGATTTTAGGTGCGGGCGGCGCGGCGCGGGCAGTGGCGTATGCATTACTTAGTGAAGGTTGGTCGGTGATAGTGGCTGCTCGCAGACCGGAACAAGTTCGAAATCTTTGTGACCAATTTTCAGCGTTTGGCGGGCAAATTTCGGCAGCAAAATTTAGCAACTACCCACTCTCCACTCCCCACTCCCCACTGCCCAATCCCCACTACAAACTGCTCGTAAACTGTACTCCTGTAGGAATGCACCCCTACGTGGGCGCCTCCCCGTGGCCGCAAGATTTGGCCTTTCCGCCCGATGCCGCCGTGTACGACCTGGTCTACAACCCCCGCCAAACCTGCCTGGTGCGAGAAGCCCGCGCCGCCGGTCTGCCCGCCGTGACCGGGCTGGGCATGCTGGTTGAGCAAGCGGCCCTGGCCTTCGATCGCTGGGTGGGGCGGGATGCGCCGCGGGAGGCGATGTGGGCGGCGGTGAATATAGAACGATGAATGCATAAAGATAAATGTTGTTGCGGGCTGGCGCGCGCCTCTTTGGGAGTGATACCTCCTAGGGGATGCTCAATGAGAAACGGGCGAAAGCTCCCTCCGCGGCTTTGGTGCAGGCCAGTTTTTACGCATTATCCTTCGCCAAACAGTTTAGTGGTGGGAAGGTGTCTTCAGAGTTCAGTTTTTTATGTCCCGGTCAGTAAGGCGGAGAAGGGGACATGAATATCTACTTCGCTTGTTCGATAACAGGAGGCCGCCGGGACGAAGCTGTCTACCAACGTATTGTGCAAACATTGTTGTCTGAAGAACACCAGGTGCCCACGGCAATGCTGGTTCAATCAGGTATAATCTCCAAAGAGCGAGCCGTTGATCCCATCGCTGTATATCAACGAGATACAGACTGGATCAAAGCCTGCGATACCTTCTTAAGTTCCTGTTCAACTTCATCACTAATTGCTACCGGTTTTGGTAAAATCTCATTCCTAATTTTCTTCTTCTCACGCCAAAGATCCCTAACTCCACTCCACTCCAAACCCATATACCCAACACCCACCAACACCAACAATAATGACACAGCTACCATACGTTTATACTTTAAACTCATAATCATAGTGTAACAAATTTTCTAATCATTTACTGGACCCGCTATATGAAGTCCCAAATTTTCGGGGAAAAAAGCAACACCTAACTCATGCAACTTATATACTACTCTTGCTAAATCTTTTCCATCACCCCCCCCACCTGACAACACTAACTCTTGCAATTCTTTTTGCTCTTGTTTGCCTAATTCTGGAAACACCTCACTAACCTGCATGTCCCAAACCTCCCCACCCTCTTTTGCCGCCTCATATAAACTACGAAGATTATTACTCACTCGCACTGAACCAGAGCACTCATCTTCCATAAAAGGAAACGCAGATTCAGAAAATAACTCCCAATCCTCCTCACCAAAATTAGTCATCTCACCTATAGGCCAAAACCTAACTCCACCAAGATTACCCATCACAACTGCAAAGCTAACCATTTGTCCTTCAACTCGATCAAACCAGTTCTCAAAATCATTAATTCCAATATATAAATAATCACTGCGATCATCTACAGATGATGCATAAACTGTATGAAGTGCCAAACTACAATCACCCTCATCACATCGCCCCAAATATATCGGAAAATTTTTGTGGAGTAAATAATCATATGAAAAACCCAACAAAACTTCTTGACCCTCCACAGCTTTCA
>JAYELX010000236.1:0-3237 GCA_034717875.1 Chloroflexota bacterium
CTTCGATAAGTTAGATCGACCATCCAATTGGTCAGCAGGCCCAATTGATTTTTCTTGGCCGGATCAACATCAACGACCTTTAACTGGCCCAAATAGGCTGTAAATAAAGCAAAAATGAGTACCACAACAGGGATTAAAACCAGGCTCAAGCTATAAGATAAGGCCTCCAAGAAAATCGCGGCTATCCCAGAAATCAAGGCGATGCCTAAAAGTACAAGCAAGGTTTGTCGTTCGCTCAATCCAAGAGCAACTAGCCGGTGAGAGGTGTGATCACGCCCTCCCTGCGCAGGCGATTGCCCCCGCAGTAGACGCGTCAGGGAAACCATAAGCGTGTCTAAAATGGGCAACAAGAATATCAAGGTGGGAATTCCCACAACCGCAAAGACGTTGGAGGCCTGAGGCTCACGTGCGATGGCCAAGCTGCTCAAGGTTAAACCCAGGAACAAACTGCCGCCATCGCCCATAAAGATAGAAGCCGGGGGAAAATTAAATACCAAAAATCCCAGAATGGCTCCAGCAATCGATAAAGCCAGGAGTAAAAAAATATCATTGCCAGCACGCCAAAAGAAATAAGCCAGGAATCCGGAAACAATCAGGGCGGTTCCACCTGCAAGGCCATCCATATTATCGAGCAAATTGAGCGCGTTGGCGAGTCCCACCAGCCAGATAAAAGAAACGGCAATATTGGCAACCGGCCAGGGGAAGAAAGTGGTGGTATAGCCCGAAAAGACAACCACAGAGGCGGCCAGAAACAGACCAACCATCTTTGTTTGAGGAGAGATGTTATGCAGGTCATCGATGACTCCGAGCAAAAATGCTGCTACCGAGCCAATCAACAAGCCCCAGGGTAATTTTGATCCCAGCCCTGTTATCAGCACGGCCACGGCAAAGGCTGCAAAGATGGCAACCCCGCCCAAGTTTGGCGTCGGTTGGTTATGCCAGCGATCCTGGCGCGGGTTTGCCACTTGGCCGGTCTTTTTTGTCGCCCAGCGAACCAATGGAACCAGGATTAAGCTAGCACTCAATGAAATTAAAAACGCTAACAGGGACATACCGCCCTTCCTCTTTCTAAGTTTTGAGTGGTGAGTGATTAGTGTTGAGTGATTAGTGATTAGTGGTTAGTGGTTAGTCGGTAGTGGACAGTTGAGAGTGGAAAAAAATCGGACGCCGGTTGAGTGCTGCGGAGCAGTGTATCGAAACACAGGAAACGAGCGGCAAATTGCATAAGGCACAATTTGCTAGGAGAAATGCGGAAAGACATCGCATTTCCCCGCGAATATGACGATCAAGGTAGTAGAAGGCCGCTTGGTCTCGATACTCCCTTCGTTTCACTTCGGGAACTCGACCGGCGTTGGTGTGGTTAGGGTAAGGCCGCTGGTCTTATCGAGCAGACGCCGGTCGAGTAGCTGCGGAGCGGGGTTTGCGAAGTAGCATATCGAGACCAAGGGAGTGGGTGGCCGAGATTAAAGCCGCTTGATCTCGATACATCCTTCGACTTCACTTCGCGAGCTTCGTTACGCTCAGGACACTCGATCAGCGCTAGTGGGTAGCAGACGCCGGTCGAGTGAATTCAGAGCGCATGCGGAGAATTTGTATGCTTCGATACACTTCGTTACTCAGCACAGCGTCGAGACCGAGGGAGCGGGTTATCGCGGGTTGGGCCGCTGGGTCTCAACCGACGCTAATAAACTCGATCAGCGCTAGTGTTAAGTCCGCTTGGTCTCGATACTCCTTCGCTTGCCAACGGCACACCCAGGGGGTGCACACCGTGTGGCAAAGCACGCTGCGGAACTCGACCAGCGCTAATAGGATCAACAACCGACGCTGGTTTGATCACCCGACGCTGTAAGCTGCCCCAAAACCCCCAGTTTACGGTACATGGCCAGGTATTGCTCTAAAATCGCTTCCTGGCTGAAGTTCGTCTCAGCGATTTGGCGGCTCTCTCGGCCCATACGTTGGCGCAAATCAGAGTCTGCCAACATTTTCTTCAAGGCAGCAGCCAGCGCACTGGCATCTCCCTTGGGGACTAAAAAGCCGTTTCTTCCTTCTTCGATGACCATGCGGCAGCCTTCAATGTCCGTCCCCACTAACGGCAAGCCCGAGGCAGCAGCCTCGAGCAGGAACAATGGCACACCTTCGTGGTAGCTGGGCAGCACGGCGATATCGGCCTGGTTCATCAAAGCGGGCATGTCGGCGCAGTGGCCCAGAAACTCGACCCGGCTTTCTTGCCGCCATGCTGCTATTTTTTCTTCGGGAACGCAGGCCAGGTTGCCCGAGTCGGGAGCACCTGCAAGCCAGAAACGGGCCTGCAGGCCCTCATCGTGAAGAATTCGAGCGGCTTCCACGTACTCAGCTATGCCTTTGTCCCAGAGGAGGCGGGAGGCCATGAGGACAAGCGGGGGAGCTCCCTCACCATCCCCCCTCGGTCCCCCCTTCCTCTCCCAATCCTGGGAGAGGAAGGGGGGAGGAGGATGGAAGCGATCCAAATCGACGCCGGTGCCGGGGATTACGGTGGTTTCTTGTTTCGCGATAAGGCCCAAATCAACCAGGGTGTCGCGGTCGCCGCGGCTTTGGAAGGCGGTATGGAATCCATCCCTGCCCAAGGCCCAATGCAGCAGTGGCAAAATCAACTTGCGCAGCCAGGTGGCTTTTTGGGACTGACTGAATAAATAGCCCAGGCCGGTGAAGTTGTTGATTACAGTGGGTACTTTCGCAGCCCGGGCCGCAATGGAGCCGTACAAGATCGGCTTTATCGTAAAATGGTGCACGGCCGCCGGGCGCAGTTGTCGATATAAGCGGTAGAGGGCCACGACAGAAAATAATTCCCTCCAGGGTTGGGTGCTGCGTCTCTCCAGATGCCAGGGCATCCATGCAAAACCTTGCTCTCGCAGTTCTTCGGTGTAGTCTCCCGGAGGGCAAACGAGCGTTATTTTTAGACCGCTGTTTTCCAAAGCACGGGCCAGGGGCAGGCGGAAGTTGTATATGACCCAGTCCCAATTGGCGATGAGGAGGATTTGTTTGGTAAATCGGTTCATAAAAGGATAGTGGGCAGTTGAGAGTGGAGAGTTGGTAGTGGCCGCTTGATCTCGATACTCCTACGCTGTCGCTCCAGAACTCGATCAGCGCTGTGGGAGAGAGCGAACGCTGGTTCGCTGTGCGTCCCTTCGGGAAGTGAATTCGAAACGAGCTTTGCATGCCGTTGGCAAGTGAAGAATTTGTATGCTTCGATACACTTCG
>JAYELX010000237.1:0-16418 GCA_034717875.1 Chloroflexota bacterium
TTCCTCCTACCCCTATCAATGTAAGCATATTTGGGGTCAAGCCTAAACGATTGAGAAATGCTCCAATTGTATCTAACACCCCTTTGAAACGCACGCGTAACATATCGGTCAATGTCGGTGGTTTTTTGTACTTATCAGCTATTTGCGCCATGAAAAAAATCCTTACTTTCAAAATATGTTTTTATGTATGCTATCGTAGGGATGCGGGACTGTCAAGCAAATTTATCATCCAGTAGCAATCTTCGATTTGAAGGTGGGGCGCACTTGTGCAGGGTGATTTTCACACCAAAGCACATTGATTAAGTGCACCCCACCTGAGGAGCAAACCCATATTTAGGATTGCTGATCATCCAGCACATCCATGAGATCCTCATCGTCATCGATATACACTTCTCGCTCGCGGCCGCTGCCTTGTGAAGGCCCGATGACGTCCAGCTCCTCAAGCTCATCCATCAAACGAGCTGCCCGTGGATACCCAACCCGAAGCTGGCGTTGCAGCATCGAAGTGCTGGCGCGTTGGGTTTGCTGTACCAATTTGATCGCATCTTCGACAAGATCGTCCCGGTCGGCCAACATAGCTTCCTTCTCCAATAGCTGTTCCCACGGTGGAGCCTCTTCAACTTCGGGACTGTAAGACTTTTGCCAAAAGCGTACCACCTTATCCAACTCCTGATCAGTGACCAGCACCCCTTGAATCCGAACAGGACTGCCCGCTTCGGGCGGCAAGAAAAGCATGTCCCCATTACCCAACAAATGCTCGGCTCCCGACACATCCAAAATAACGCGCGAATCTATCGAAGAAGCCACCGCAAAAGACATACGCGCGGGGAAATTTGCCTTAATCAACCCGGTGACCACATCCGTGCTGGGGCGTTGAGTCGCCACCACAAGATGTATCCCCGTAGCACGGGCCATCTGAGCCAGCCGCACCAAATTATGCTCGGTCTGATCAGGAGCAGACATCATCAAATCGGCCAATTCGTCGATCAAAACCACAATGCGGGGCAGCGTTTCCCCATCCTTGCGGCGAAGCATCTTGCGATTATAAGTGTCGATGTTGCGGGAGCGCGTCTTTTCGAGCAGTTTGTAGCGGCTATCCATCTCTATCACAACCCAGCTCAATATCCCCAAAATGCGCTCCAAGTCGGTTTCAACTTTGCCATAAAGGTGCGGCAGCCCGTTGAAACGAATCAATTCCACCATCTTGGGATCAATCATCACCAGCCGCAAATCTTCGGGAGAATTGTTCATGACCAGGCAAGTTGTGATAGTGGCTATATTCACAGATTTGCCCGAACCAGTCGTCCCTGCAATCAACAAGTGGGGCATAGTCGCCAAATCGGCCACCATCGGCTCGCCAGAAACATTTCGCCCCAACGTTATTGCCAGACGAGATTTTGCCTCGTGAAACGCTGTCGATTCCAAAATTGGGCGTAGGCGCACAATCGACGAGTTGGCATTGGGAACCTCAATGCCCAAATACGGGCGCCCCGGCACTGGGGCCTGAATCCTCAATTGTTTCGCCGCCAAAGCCAAAGCCAAATCGCGCGATAAACTCGAAATCTGCGAAACCCGCACCTTTTTCTGTTGGGCAATCTCATCCGACGAGGCACCCGGTTTTTCGATATAGCCCGGCTCGACCGCAAATTGCGTCACCGTCGGCCCAACATCGAAGCCGGTCACTTTTGCGGGAATGCCAAATTCAGCCAGAGTTTGCTCGATCAACCCGGCGCGCTGATTTATGTGCCGCTCGCTTGGGCGCGCCGCTCGTTTGTTCGATAACAAATCCAAAGATGGAAGATCATCTGAGCGCGGCTTTGGAGATTTTGGACGTTCATCATGATTAGGCTCGACGTTGAATCGTTTACGAAATCTCGGATCAACGCGCGGACTTCGTTTTTTCGACCTTGTAGAATTTTTTGCCCCCGCGGCAGGAGCAACACTGACTCCCTTGTGAGCTGATGCTCGAACCCCATCATAAGATTTAATTCCCAGCAAAAGCTGCCTCACATTGCCCAGCCATCCCAACACATTCAACCCAGCGACGAGAAAAATCGACAAGGCAACAAACACAACAACCGTTGCCCAAAAATGGTTCATGGCCATACTGAGAAGGTCTGCTAACCCCCATCCCACCAGGCCGCCATCCAAACCCTGTTCAGCGCGATCCAATGAGTTCCCACCAAGCAGTGTCAACAAAGTCATGCCAGCAAATGCAGCCCCCTCCAACGCGAAAACGCGCTTCCAGCGAATTGCGGGAGCATCACCTACCCGCCGGCGCAGCATAAACACCCCAACCGCTGCCCCGGCAACGATCATAAACAAGCAGCCCCAACCCAGCAATCGACGTAAAAACCTAATCCAGGGGCGAAGCATCACCCCGCCGGTCAGCTCAGGAGCAATCAATGCCAGCAATGTCATCACCGAAAAAGCCAGTATCAGCACACCGCCCACATCCAAAGCGAAGCGCTCGAAGCGCAGCCATAAATTAAGCACCACTTCACCCCAATCACGCTTAGACGATGCGGTTTTTTTCGATTTTGCACGTTTTTTTCGAGACATAGATTTTATGGTCTGGCCATCGAATAAATTCGAGGCTGGCATGCAAAATCCACCTGCGTGGATTGGATTGCGTGCCTGCGACAAGGGTGACATATCTGAGCAATTCCCGTTTTGAAACTAAAACCAGACTTCGGAAGTCTTCGGATGCCTTTTTGTTAGCGAAATATGTCGTTCGAGACTTCCGAAGTCTTGCCTCTTCATATCGGGAATTGCTGACATATCTAAGCAATTGCTTGAAATATCTACTACCTTCTACCTGCGAGATAGATACCACTGAGAATAAGTATAGCACCAAACAGCATCAAAATTGAAGGTATCTCCCCTAACAGGAAATACGCCAGTATTGCAGCCCCGATCGGCTCCCCAAGCAAAGTGACGGAAACATAAGACGCAGAGAGATAGCGCAATGCCCAGTTAAAGGTAGAATGCCCCATAAGTTGAGGAACCAACGCCAGAAGCACAAGCCACAAATAAGCCTGAGCAGGATAGCCAAGCGGTGTTTCTCCAACAGAGAACATAAAGATGTTGAGCGCGATTGCTGCCATTCCATAAACCAAGAAAATATAAGGAACGAGAGATATTTTCTCGCGCAGGCGGCGACCAATGAGCAAATACCCCGCACCCGTCCAGGCCCCCATGAGGGCTAAGAAATCCCCCAAAAACGCATCCCCACTCACAAATTCGGAAAAGGGCGGACATAAAAGCGCACCACCTGTCAGGGTGCAAGAATCACTCAAGCCCACAATTGTGCCTCCAATCAAGGCTAATCCCATCCCAATGAGTACCGGGCGCGAAACAGGCTCTTTGATGGTTAGTGGAGCCAACAATGCAACCCACAACGGGGACGTGCTTACCATGACGACGGAACTAGCGACAGTGGTGTATTCCAGCGAGATGATCCAAGTCCCAAAATGAATCGCAAGAAAAAAACCGGAAAGCAATGCCAGACCAAGCTCCCGGCGAGTTAGGGCGCGCATATCCGCGCCGTGACGGGCTAAGGCGATGATGGCTAACACAACGGCAGCCAGTGTCAACCGCACAGCAGCGATGACGGGCGAGGGCGCGTAAACTTGTGCATAGCGGATAAATATCGACGATGTAGAGACGGCCAAAATCCCGAAGGGGATGGCAATCTGATGTGAAAGGCTGGAGCGTTGTGGTGTCATGGATTATCGAATTTGGGTGGTAAAGGTTTGGATGTAATTGCTCAAAAACCTGTTGGTCTAGCAACGATAGAAGTGCATTGCATTTTGAAAATGCATTGCACTTCGGGCTATTCAAGGGGATTTTTGGTCAACTCGTGGTGCAGTGCATCTTTGAGATGCAACGCACCACTAACATTTTGAGCAATTACGTTTGGATAGTGGCAAAAAGGTAAGTGATGAGGATTTTTACATAAGGTGACAATCACTTATTAATTAGCCCTACACCCTTCATCGGTAGTGCTTAACCAACCGTATTTTCTTCACAAAACACCTTTGCAAGTGACTGTCACCTCTAGTCATCACTTACCATCTAACCACCACCAAGGTTTGTTGTTTGCCTTATTCTACCAGTAATTTTGGTTCGATGTGAAATCGCAGTGTGGCCCACAGGGCAATCGCATTTAGCATTGTACAACTGACTAACACGGATAATGAAGGTCTTCCGACCGAGTGTAGAACATTCGTTCTTTTTGACCCTTGCGTCCGAATAAATTTTATGCTAAAATGCCGCTCTCTAAAGTTAGAAATGGAGTTATGCCCCGCAAATTGTAGCCTAGTCACAGTGATCGGGGTAAATTTTTAGCTAGTACGGCGAATCACCTCTACAATTGGGGAGCCAAGATATTTTAAATCCCCAGAATGTTGTTGAAATCAAGAGTGCGCTCACAAGATTTTACATACTCAGGAACTAAAAATGTTGTCAACATACTTAACCGAAGATGGATTTGAAAAGCTAAAGCAAGAGCTGCAGCATTTGTGTACGATTCGCCGTCAGGAAGTTGCCAAGCGGCTTCGTGAAGCATTGGAAGATGGCGATTCTGGCATCGATGCAGATGCTGAATGCGACGCGGCTCGCAATGAGCAGGCTTTTGTAGAAGGTCGTATTCAAGAATTAGAATATATTTTGTCTAGCGCGCAAATTATCGTCGATAATGACATAAATGATGTCGTCCAAATTGGGACAACCGTGTTTATTCAGGAAGATGGATTCGATCCTGAAAGTTACACGATCGTTGGCGCTATCGAAGCTGACCCCGATAATGGCCGCATATCGAACGAATCCCCGTTTGGGAAGGCATTGATCGGTCACAAAGTGAATGATGAGGTCACAATCAAATCACCCCAGGGTTCGTTCGTTGTTAAAGTTTTGAAGATCGAATAAGACTGGGGCTTGATTCAGAATGCCCCGCGCGAGAAGACCCGCGCGGGGCATTTTTTTGTTACAATATGGGTAATTGCTCAAAATCATGTTGGTCAAGTAGCAATAGAAGTGCATTGCATTTTGAAAATGCGTGCCACAAGGGCATAAATATTGCACTTCGGGTTATTCAAGGGGATTCTTGGTTACCCCGTGGTGCAGCGCATCTTTGAGATGCAGCGCACCACTAACATTTTGAGCAACTACCTTATTTGCACAAGTATTTAAAACGGAAGATAGTAAAGCAGAATTTTCACTCAAATGAACCATGCCAGAAGTTGCTCGAGGCAACACTAGATCACCAATATCAATCAGGAGCGTGAGAGCTTATGACAACAGAATATTCGAATTTGGAACAAGTAAGATTAAAAAAAATCGCAGACCTACGCGAGCAAGGCATCGAGCCGTTCCCGCATCAGGTTGAGCGCACGCACACCAGCCAGGAGGCTGCTCGAGCCTTCGAAAGTATCGAAGATAACGAAAAAGCCGAACCATTGCTAGTAAGTTTAGCCGGCAGGCTTCGCTCCATGCGCCCTATGGGTAAGATCATTTTTGCGCATATCGAAGATGTCGCCGGACGGGTGCAGCTTTTCTTCCGGGCTAATGATATTGGCGAGGAACAAATCAAGTTCTTTAACAGCACCTTTGACCTGGGGGATTTCATCCAGGCCAGCGGGAAGATGTTCCGCACCCGCACCGGTGAGGTGACGCTATGGGTCGAGTCTTTCAAGATGTTGGCAAAGGCCATCACGCCGCTGCCGGCAGCCAAAGACGAAGTTGTAGATGGCGAAGTTGTACAACACGCGTCCCTGACCGACTCTGAAACGCGCTACCGCCAACGATACGCAGACCTGGCTGTCAACGCGGACGTACGTGAGATCTTCCGCACCCGCACGGCTATTATACGAGCGTTGCAAAATTTCCTGGATGGGCACGGTTTCATCGAGGTCGAAACACCGATTCTGCAACCAATTTACGGCGGAGCTGCCGCCCAGCCTTTTACCACATATCACAACCAGCTAAAACAAGAACTCTTTCTGCGCATCTCTTTCGAGCTCTATCTCAAACGACTGCTGGTGGGTGGATTCGAACGCGTATATGAGATTGGGCGTGACTTTCGCAACGAAGGAGTTTCGTTCAAACATAATCCCGAATTCACGCAGTTGGAATTCTATTGGGCTTATGCGGATTATTTACAGGTAATGGAACTCACCGAGCAGATGTTGGCCTTTGTCGCTGACCAGGTACTTGGGCAGCGCACT
This sequence comes from Chloroflexota bacterium, assembly GCA_034717875.1. Taxonomy (GTDB): domain Bacteria; phylum Chloroflexota; class Anaerolineae; order Anaerolineales; family UBA11858; genus JAYELX01. Next base: position 6,228 of record JAYELX010000237.1, read on the forward strand.
TTGACTTATCAGGGGCACGAGATCAGCCTGGACCCGCCCTGGCAGCGCATAGAATTGCGCCAGGGTTTGATCGACACCACCGGCATTGATATTATCGAACACCCCACCGCCGAGAGTCTAGCTGCGGCGATGGGGTCTCAAAATATAGATGTGGATGCTGGTGCTGCCCGCGGCAAAATGATTGATGCCATGCTCAGTAATTATCTCGAACCCACCCTGATTCAACCAACCTTCATCTACAATTACCCGCGCGATATTTCTCCCCTGGCGAAAAGCGTGGCCGATGATGCTCAAACTGTGGAACGCTTCGAAGGCTTCATCGGAGGCGTGGAGCTGTGCAATGCCTTCACGGAGTTAAATGACCCCCTCGATCAGGAGTCTCGTTTCCTGGAAATGGGGCGAGAATACGCTGTTGGCGACGATGAGCGTCACCCCATGGATGAAGACTACCTGCGGGCCATGCGCTACGGTATGCCCCCCAGCGGAGGATTTGGCATCGGAGTTGATCGTTTGATAATGCTGCTTACTGATCAGCATAGTATTCGTGAGGTGATTCTGTTCCCCCATCTGCGAAGCAAAGATAGTGGCTGATAGAACTTGCTCAAAATAGAAATGTGCAATGCACCTTCTGCCTAGGCACGACACGCCGTGCCGTAGGCATGCAGAGCAAGACGCGCAGAGCGTAGGCGTACACCGTATGGCAAAGCAATTTTACAATTTGATTTTGAGCAATTACGATTTATGATTTGGGGTTGATGCAAAAAGCCCCGCAGTCTACTACCTGCGGGGCTTTTGTATTCCCTATGAAAATCGGCCGTTCTCGACTTCTTCGGGCTTGAAAACGACCTCTTCTTTGCCCATCAGTTTCTCTTTGACCTTTCGAACGATCAGATTCAAATGCCCGGGATGTTTGACAAAATCCATATCGTCAGCGGGGACAGTCAAGACTGGACACAGGCTAAAATTCATCACCCAATCTTCGTATAATTGATTTAGTTGTTTCAAGTAATCCAGGCTAATATCCCGCTCGTAGTTTCGGCCTCGTTGTTGGATACGGCGTTTCAGGGTCTGGTTCGATGCTCTCAGATACACAACCAGGTCTGGCGGCGGCAAGAACTCACTCAATACGTGATAAAGTTCGCTATAAGTTTTGTAATCGCGTTCACAAATTTGCCCCTGTCGGTAAAGATTGTGGGCAAAGACCTCGGCGTCTTCGTAAACTGTGCGATCCTGAATCACAGATGTAGGGTGATCAATCAGTTTCCGATGGGCGCGCAAACGGTGCGTCAAGAAAAAGATTTGTGAGTGAAAAGCCCAAGCACGCATATCTTGATAGAAATCAGGGAGATAGGGGTTGTTGGCTTCAGGTTCGAAAAACGGATCCCATCCAAGTTTCTCACTAAGCATACCTACAAGCGTGGATTTTCCGACCCCGATATTACCGCCAACAGCGACGAATTTTTTCATTGTCGAATACCTTAATCTGGACGTAAAAATGCTACGGCTTGCCCGGCCTGATTATCCATAATCAATTCCAGATGACAACCAGGTCGAAAAGTGGAGACATCGATCAATCGTAAGCAATTTTCTAAATCTGCTTCCTGGGGAGCATATTTGGGCAGTTGATTGGGCGTAGTGTAGAAAAAGTCGTCATTAAAGCTAACATCTTCATCATCTAGAAAAATAGCCAGAGGGTAGATATTAGCCTCCATCAAATCCTGGAAGAAATGCGTCCCGAACGATGGTTCTGGAGCAGAGCCAATGCCTTGCCCGGCCAGCTCTACCAATGATCGAGTGTTGTAAATATCAGCGTATTTGATATTGACTCCAAGATCGGGATTGCGCGTTCCCCAACGACCAGGGCCAACACAGATGAAGGTATCGTCCGCAAGCAGCGTATTAATGCGGCCAATGGCGCGTCCTAATTCAGCCCGCGCTGCTGGAGTAGGCAATGCATAATATCCCTCGGGAGGGACGAACAACACATAGCGGATACCCGACACACGCCCCCGTGGGATCATGCGCTTCGTCGAGAAAATAATATCATCAGGGAGCAAATCATCAGGAAGACGCGCCTCCGTCTCTTCAGCATAGCTCTGAGGCCGGCATTGAAGGATGGAAATGCTAACCTCTGGCTTTGTAGTGTCGTGTTTTGAAATATAGAGAGCGAACTCCATATCGATGGGTGTTTGATAGTATTGCTCGAGTTTATTAAGGATGTATTTCATCCGATCTGCCAACTGCGTCCGCTGCAGAAGACCGTCGAAGGTAATTACTAGTTGGTGGCTCTCACCCCACGGAAGATTACTGCGAATGGGCATTAGATAACCTCCCTCATCTACCTGAGCCATGTACCTTAATACAGGATAATGTTGATTGAGTACCTTGTCGATCGGCAAAGTCTCGAAACGGTTTTCATCCAAATTGATTACGTCAACATAGTGCTGAGAATAACGGCGGATTTCTTTGGGAGCAGACTCGGGGCGCAAATGTGGATGGCTGAGAGCAACAAGCCGAGGATAATCATTACCAACGCGATCCACAGCACGCGTTCCCAATCCCCAAACCAAGCGTAGAAAGCCAGCGTCTTCGCGAATCTGAGGAGACCAACGATAAAGGTTGCGGCTGAATCCCACCCCTGCCGCGTGAGGGAAATGATACTTGCCAAAGCGTCCCCCCTCCACAACTTGGATTAGAATTGCGAGCCGCTCATCATAATCCTGCAATCCCATACTACGGCGGTAGATGAGTGCATCAGGGTTGAAGCAACTTGCATAAACCTGAGCGACAGCTCGGATTAGCATAAGCAGGTTCTCGTTGGGTGTTCCTTGATTAGGACAAAAGATGCTCTCGTACTTTCCAGCAAATGAAGTACCAAAGTTATCTTCCAAGAGGCTAGAAGAGCGCACAATCAGTGGCTGCTTGCCAACATCTTCCAACAACTTTTGCAGTTTGTCCACAATATCCGCGGGCAATTCGCCTTTTGCATACTCGGCTTGGATTTGGTCGTATTCAGCATAAATTTGGTTTGTGGATTTATATTTCTGATCGTTCCAATGCATCAAGTCATTATAGCTCATGAAGACGTACATCACGTCGGCGCCAAGAAAATAAGATTTGGGAATGTGTAAGCAACCACGAATATCATCGTTGGCTACCTTGTATAAAATGCGTTCTGCCAGCAGCATACCAGCAGCCTTGCCCCCAATTTTGCCCTGACCAATCTTTCGCCGCCAGATTTTGCGCAGATCGTTGGACGTGAACCAGTTTTTGGCAATATTGATATAAGCAAGTTGATCACTGACCATCCTGCGGATCAACACGACGATGAGTTCGTTATGGCGGGCTTCATAACGAGCGTATTCTTCGGGAGAAAGTTGCTCGATAGCTTTTGCCTGCTCGAAGAGCATTTTCTGAGGTGCCATCTCAGGGTTGAAGGAAATTTGAATCTCATCAACTTTACGCACGCGTTCAGCGAGAACATCCTTCACGATTTTCTCGAAAGCCTCATAGTTCATATTGTAGGCAAAATAAAAATCAGTCAGATGAGTTCGAATATGCGATAATCTAATCTCCCAGAAATCCCCGGTTTCCTCCCACAAAGGATCGTTTAGCCCCTCTCGAACTTGGGATTGAATCGCTTTCTCCCTAACATCCGCCTCGAAATTTTTTGGAGAGATAATTCCGCGCTCAAAAAGCTCGCGTCTCATCTGAGCGCGAATCCGTGTTTGCAGGATCGGATACTGAGCCAGCGTCAAATAAATCTGTAAGGCGCGATTACTGGAAGGGCTTGGGAGTGTCATACTGAAATTAAATAGCGATCCGAAGTCGGTTTTGACTTCGGATCAGATAAGAGTTAAAGGTATTTATTTTCCAAGATGCATCGGCATGATGACATGGGTGAAATCTTTTCCCCCTACGGGCCGAATGACGCCCGGGCTGGTACTCGAAGTGGTCTCCAATGCCACATTGGGTGTTTTTACCACATCAAGCACTTCACGCATGTAACGCACGTTGAAGGCAATAAGAATGGGAGGCCCATCGATGGATGCGTCTACAATTGTTTGGTTGGAGCCTGTCTCCTCAGACTGCCCGGAAATTTCCACCGTGCCAGGTTTCAGCTCTCCCCCGGGCGTGATGCTCACTTGGGCAATTAACGATCCCTCTCGAGCAAAAATCTCAGCCTGTTTGCAAGCCTTCAAGAAAGCGGCAGTAGAAAGCACGGTTCTGGTTTCGTGCCTTTGTGGAATGATCTGCTGGTAGTCCGGGAAGGTTCCTTCAATCAATTGAGATACCAGTTCGATATTTTCAGTCCGGAATATCACCCGGCCACTTTGTGGCGGAAGCATCATTGTTAGTGTTTTGCCGCCACCGGTGCTGATGCGGGCCAATTCGCTCAATGATCGCGCTGGGATAACGGCTTGAATATCTCTCGAAGCTGGGGATGAGAGTTCTTCGGTGCGTACTGATAGCCTGAAGCCATCTGCTGCTGCTAGAGTGATGGTGTCGTTTTCTACGGTGGCCAATACACCTGTGAGAATGGGACGAGCCTCATCTGTAGAAGCAGCAAGCACTACCTGCTGAGTCATCTCCCGCAAGTCATCCACATCTAGTTCGATGCCTCCATCCTGGTCCGGTGTTGGCATGGGTGGAAATTCTTGCGCATCGATACATTTGATGTCTGTATTCGATGTTCCGCAGCGCACGTTCATGGTTTGGGTACGCACATTCAAATCCATGCTGACCTGATCTGGAGGCAGTGTGCTTACCAAATCGCTAAAGGTGCGCGCCGGGATAGTGGTCGAACCTTCTTCGTTGATCTTTGCACCGATCCAACAGGTAATCCCCAGTTCCAAATTAGTCGCTGAAAGACGTAAGCGGCCTTCGTCGGTAGCAACCAGAATATTTCCCAGCACCGGCAATGTGCTGCGCGGAGACACCGCGCGCGAAACAATGCTTAGACCGTGGGCGAGATTCTCTTGCAAAACAGATACTTTCATAATTAGGCTCTCCTCGATTGGAAATTATATTGAGTATACAACGAGTAAGCTAAAAATACCAGCCCATTGGATCGCTTGCACAGGGTGATTGCACTTTGAAACTAGCCCATTGAAAATAGTGTCGTTGCGAGGAAGAATAGAAGTGCATTGCATTTGGAAAATGCGTACCCAAAGAGTATAATATTGCACTTCGGGTTATTCAAGGGGATTCTTGGTCAACCCGTGGTGCAGCACATCTTTGAGATGCAAAGCACCACTATCATTTTGAGCAGTTACCATATTTGCCTGGGTCAATGGGAAATAACGGAGTGCACGTTCAACCCGGTTGCATTTCCCAACGGGGAACCGGGCATTTGGGATAAAACCGCTGACATACTTAGCGTACTGGCCCTACAGTACTATTTTTGCTAAATGTTTACTTTTGGTGTATGATAGTAGGAATAAATTATACTCTGATTTTTGTATGAACAGTCACGGCGACGAAAAAAATATGCTAGATCAAATTATTTCATTGAACCCTTTATTGCTGCTTGCGGCCACCGGCGCAAGTGTAATTTCATTGCTCGTCGCGGTAATTCACCTGTGGCGATTGAGACGGAAAGGTGCGCTGCCTAAGCGATTGTCGAAGCAAGATCGCAAACAGCGTATAGAATTAAAGAAAAAAAGACGCCGCGAGTTTGCCAAGGAAATAACTCAACAGCTTAGTGACCGGCATCTACGCGAACTTTATAATATACTGGCCGAACTCACTGCTACAATTAAATATCAACGCGTGCTCGACAAGGCACTTGACCTCAGCATGCAAGCGCTGACATCTTTTGACGATCCCACAGATCGTATGGTTGGGATAGTTTTATTATTTTCTAAAAGTGAGACCGATAACCCTGATCTTTATATTGGAGCTTCGCGTCGGCTGACACCTGCTGATTTGCCTCAAACCTTTCCAGGAGCAAAAGGGGTTCTTCAAGAAGTCATCGATGGTGGCAGTCCTGTCATGACGCAGGAGATAGCCCACGACCCTGAATTGGGGCGTATGATTGCTATTCAGAACTGCGCATCTGCTTACTGTATTCCGCTGCGGCAGGGGATTGATACCTATGGGGTGATTTTGTTTGGACACCCTAAAAGAGATTTCTTCAATTCATCCCGTAGGGAAATACTTAACATCATTACAAAGCAAGCGGTCATATCGATCCAAAACGCCCAACTTTATCAAGATTTGGAACAAGAAAAAGAACGCATGATGGAAATTCAAGAAGAGACGCGCAAAAAACTGGCTCGCGATCTTCATGATGGCCCAACACAATCCATCGCTGCTATTGCCATGCGCGTCAATTTCGCTCGTCGCTTGATGGAACGCGATCAGGACGCGGCTGCAGATGAGCTATATAAGATCGAGGATTTTGCGCGCCGTACCACAAAAGAGATCCGCCAAATGCTTTTTACATTGCGGCCTCTGGTATTGGAATCGAAAGGCCTGGAAGCGGCTTTGCAATCCATGTCAGATAAAATGAAGGAAACCTATAACCAGAAAATCGTGATTGAAATTGATGAAGAGATTGCTTCTGACTTGGATATGGATAAACAGGGCGTCATTTTTTATCTCGTTGATGAAGCAGTCAACAACGCCCGAAAACATGCCAAAGCTGATCATGTCTGGGTGCGGTTGAGAGCTATTCAGGAAGATTTGGCCATGCTTGAAATAAAAGATGATGGCGTAGGATTCGATGTGGATTCCGTTACCGCTTCATACGAGCACAGCGGCAGCCTGGGCATGATCAACTTGCGTGAACGTGCCGATTTAGTTAGTGGTATTCTCCGAATCGACTCTACTGTAGGAAAAGGAACCAGCATCAATGTCGCCATTCCTCTAACCGAAGACGCCATCGACCGCATCCGCCATAGTGTCTGAGTGCTGGTTTATCCGTTTACAACACTGGGGTTTTTATGCCCGTTAGCGCTGATATGTATTATTATGAATATGATGGGGAAGAGACTAGCAGACCGCCTATTGTTTTGATTCATGGAGCTGGGGGAACTCATCTACACTGGCCCGCGAGCATTCGGAGACTTTCCGGTTATCGTGTCTATGCGTTGGATTTGCCCGGCCATGGTAAATCCGGCGGGTGCGGGAAACAGTCGGTTGATGCCTATGCTCACAGTATACTTAATTGGATGCAGACTCTTGGCTTGCCTCATGCTGTTTTCGTAGGACATTCGATGGGGGGGGCTATTGCCCTGCGTTTGAGCATTCTAAGCCCTAAATGTGTGTTGGGAATAGCATTGGTGGGAAGCGGAGCGCGGTTGAGGGTTGCTCCCGCTATTTTAGAAAATACTGCCCTTGCAGCAACTTTCCCCGCCGCGGTTGAAACTATCATCAAATGGGCTTTCAGCCCCGAGACAGATCCCAAACTTGTCGAACTGGCCGCTAAACAAATGGCTGAGACACGCCCCACGGTACTGCACGGTGATTTCTTGGCCTGCGACGCTTTCGATGAAACAGAATCTCTTTCCAAAATTCGCACTCCCGCGCTGGCTATTTGTGGTCAGGATGATCGCTTGACGCCGCCGCGATATTCGCAATACCTCGCTGATCATATTCCCGGCGCCGAATTGAATATTATTTCCGCTGCTGGTCATCTAGTCATGCTGGAAAAACCTAAATATGTGGCCAACATTTTGGTAGGTTTTCTGAATCAGATTCCTTTTAGTTGGTAAAAACAAACCTGGGATAATTGTTCGCTCCCCCACCTCAATCCTCCCCCAAAGGGAGAGGAGGCTGTTTGCTCCCCCACCTCGATCCTCCCCCGAAGGGAGAGGAAGCTGTTCACTTCCCCACTTTGATCCTCCCCCAAGGGGAGAGGAGTCTGTTCCCTCTCCCTTTGGGAGAGGATTAGGGTGAGGGCAAAGGGCTCCCTCGGGATGCCGAAGGCAGTTAGGGTGAAGGCAGGGAGACGGAATAATTACGATGCGGAATAATTGGAACGAGTATCACCAGAAGGGGATTATGATGCAAAGCGAAAGTCATGTTGGGTGTTGCCCTATCTGCGGTAAAATTGATAATTCATAAATTATTACAAACACTTGACGCGCGGGTGATTTAACGCAGAGACGCGGGGACGCAGAGATATTTTCTCTCGTTCCTACGCTCCGCGTGGGAACGTTCAGCGATGTCACTGGAAAATTCGGAGGATTAATTGAAAAAATATTTACGTGATTATTTATATTTGCTGGCGTTCGCTGGTCTAATAGTTGTGCTTGACCAATGGGCGAAAGCAATCGTGCGGGCACAATTGGAACTCGGTCAAACCTGGTCGCCGTGGGAATGGTTGGCTCCTTATGCTCGGATCGTGAATTGGGAAAATACCGGGGCAGCTTTTGGCATGGGCCAAAATTTGAGCGTCATCTTCACCATTTTAGCCATTATCGTAGTTGGGATGATCGTGTATTACTTCCCCAGTATTCCTCGTCGAGATTGGCCTTTCCGGGTTGCTTTGTGTATGCAGCTGGGGGGGGCGGTCGGTAATTTGGTCGATCGCTTGACACAACAGGGGCGCGTGACCGATTTTATTTCTGTGGGCAAGTTCCCGGTTTTCAATGTGGCGGACTCATGTATTTCGGTTGGGGTGGTTGTGCTGCTCGTTGGGATGTGGATTCAGGAACGGCAAACGGAATCCACTTCAAGGGAGGATGAGCTTCTATCTTCGGAAACGGAACCATCTCTGGGTGTAGATAATATCCAAAGTGAATAGACAACATTTCATTTTCCCGTATAAAAAAGATTCTCCTCAACGCCTGGATAAGTTTTTGGTGGAGCGTCTGCCGGAGTTTTCGCGCTCGCGGTTGCAGGCGTTGATCAAGGCTTGCCATGTGACCGTGGATAATGAAATTCCGCATAAGGCTGGTTTTATGTTGTCGCGCGGGGCCAGGGTGGAGATAAAAATCCCGCCGCCAGAGCCTAGCGAGTTGGTTCCTGAAGCGATTCCACTCGATGTTATTTTTCAAAATGATGATGTGTTGGTGGTGAATAAACCAGCGGGAATGGTGGTGCATCCTTCGCTGGGGCACGCTACGGGGACATTGGTGCACGCTGTGCTGGCTCATGCGCCTGAGATTGTGGGGGTTGGGGGCAAGAAACGGCCCGGAGTTGTCCATCGGTTGGATAAGGACACGTCGGGCTGCATTATTTTGGCGAAGAATGACAGGGCGCATCATTGGCTGCAAGATCAATTTGTGGATCGGCAGGTTGGTAAAATTTATCTCGCTTTGGTGGACGGTAAACCGCCGACACCAAAGGGGCGAGTGGAAGCTGCGATTGGACGCGACCGATCGCACCGGCAGCGTATGGCTGTGACGTCGCCGGGCAAGGGACGTGCTGCTGTTAGTGAGTATTTCACCATAGAGAGTTTTGCGGAACACACTTTGTTGAAGGTGCGTATTCTCACCGGGCGGACACATCAAATCCGCTTGCATTTGGCTTTTTTGGATTGTCCAGTGACCGGGGATGTGACTTACGGGCGGCGTCACCCTAGTGTTGATTTGGGGCGGCAATTTTTGCACGCTCACCGTTTGTCTTTGGTTATTCCGGGCGAGGCCAGCCCGCGCACGTTCGAAGCCCCGCTGCCGGATGAGCTTACGAAGGTGCTCGAAGCGTTGAGGGGGTAAACGCGAAAACACTAAATGATAATAGATTGGGCCAGGAGACCGGTCATATTTATATTGCTCAAGCCGGTCTCCCGACCGAGCGATACTCGCCGACTCGTTGATTCGCTGATTTGGAGAAAAATCATGAAATATATCGACCTGCGTTCCGACACTATTACTCAACCAACACCCGCTATGCGTGAAGCTATGGCGAGGGCTGAAGTTGGCGATGATGTTTATGGTGAAGACCCAACCATCAATCGTTTGCAGGCAATCTCCGCGCAGATGTTGGGAAAAGAAGCCGGGCTTTTTGTCCCCTCGGGGACGATGGGAAATTTGGCCGCTATGCTGGCGCATTGCAACCGCGGCGATGAGATTATTCTCGGGGACATGGCGCATACTTTTTTGTACGAGGCCGGTGGGACTGCTGCCCTGGGTGGCATTCATCCTCACACAATCCCCAACCGCCCCGATGGGACCTTGAATTTGGATGAGATCCGCGCTGCTATCCGCCCCGACAATCAGCATTTTCCTATCACGCGGCTGA
>JAYELX010000238.1:0-3225 GCA_034717875.1 Chloroflexota bacterium
ACCACGGATTAGTGGGCACTGCCTGCCCACACTGCGCACAGATTACACTGATTTTTGATCTTTTTCGCGTGAATTCGCGCCATTCGCGGTTGATTTTGGCTCGACCATGCAAAATACCAAAGAGCCAACGTCTACAAACAGTTCCCCTCTAACGCAACGACGACAGGAATGTCCGGCCTGCGGGGAGCACAAGAGTCGCGCAGACTATTTTTACCAGATCACCTGGAATAAATGGATACAATCCTAAAGGCAGCACCGCCTTGACGCCGGTGAAAACCGAAAGCCAGGTCAACCCAGTGGCGTAGAGAGCCAGCGTGCCTAGCAGCAGCGCTACGAACGCGGTTCCCACGCGCCGGTCCCATCCCCGCTCGGCCAGCGCGCCGGTGATGTAGGCAGCAACCACGAAGCCCACCAGGTATCCGCCTGTCGGCCCCAGGAGATAGGCCAGTCCACTCATCCCGCCGGCAAAGACCGGCAAGCCGGCGATGCCTTGCGCCAGATATGCCAGGACGCTGAACGCGCCCCGCCGGCGTCCCAGGCAAGCCCCCACTGCCAGCACGGCTAACGTCTGCGCCGTGATAGGAACCGGGCTAAAGGGTAAACGCACGCTGACTTGCGCACCTAAGGCGATGAGCAAAGAACCGCCAATGACCATGGTTATGTCGTACACGAAAGCCGGAACCTTCAAAGTCGGGCGGAAAACATCAGCATAAGTTACATTCGTCATTATCAAAGCACCTCGCTTACAATGGATTTGAGTGATCGGTTAGAAGTTCAATTTCTCTGCGATTATTCAGAAAGTGGGCGTTTTGTCAAATGGTACAAGGCATTGGGACACAAGTCGCACTACCCGGCTACCAGTCCTCGTCTCGGGGTTGCCCCATAGTTCCCTCGCAAACCCGCCCCCGGGGAGCGCGAAGCCTACCCGTCAGGGTACGGGGCAACGTCATTAAGATAAGACCTCCGAGGTCTCCGACAGAATCTCACGAGTGCAAACTACGCCACGTTTGCCGTAAATTCTCGTTGTACAAAGACTGTGCTAAACTTCGGATGGTCTGGGCAATTGCATGACTTAATGACATTGGGGTACGGGGACTAGGAGCGGGCAGGAACTTTTGTGATTCCTTGAAGCACTAGGGGCGCAGGGTCGCCGGGCAGGGGTGCGCCAGAGAGCGTTGGTAGGATTGGCGGAGTTCGCGGGCTTGGCTAACGTATAACTGAGTGTAGCCACAATCCAGGCACACCCAGGCCCTCAAAGGATAGTTTTTCATTCCCTTGGGGATCACCCCTGGTCTCTCGTAAACTCGGATGGACAAAATCTTCCCTTCAACCGGGTCGGCGTTGGAAATAATGTTCCGCGACTTGCAGTTAGGGCAAATTCCGTTCTTCATGGGATTTTTCTCCTTTTTTCAAATCTTGTAGTAACGACTTTAGTCGTTAGCGACTGAAGTCGCTGCTATGACAAAAGGTCATTCATTTAGGGGGATCGGGCGGTATCGCCGGTAATAGACCGGGATCTGCAAGCCTGAGAGCTGCAGTGACTGCAGGCGATACAGGAACGCCGCCCCGGTCAGCAGCTGCCGGGCCACATCGGCTACATGCCGGTTGCTCGGCTCAGCTAAGTAGGAGCCGCGCGTCCAGTCGTTGAAGGCCCCCATCGCCGGCCCGCACCAAATCTGGTAATCCGCCTCGCGGCCTTTTTCCCCGGTGATGGACCAGTACGCGGCCCGACCCAGATACCACCGGAAGATAAGGGCCATTTTTCGCCGGGGATCGCGCGCGGCTTTGGCGAGTTGTGCGGGATCGCGTTCACCGAAGAAAGCCTCACATTCCTCCCACACAGACTCCAGGCTCCGCCGAAAGGTACGCTGCTCCAATTTCTCCCGCTCCGCTGCAGGAATATCCTCAATCGAAGCGTAGGTCTTGTAGAGCTCGAAGAGTTTCCGCGCCCGCATGGGGAAAAGAGAGCCTCTTTTGAGTACCTGGACTTGCACACCCATCTCGAACATATCGGCTGCCGGGGCCATCATCACGTCGGTGGTAGCAGCCTGAGACAACAGTTTTTTGGTGTGCTGGGAAGCTCCGGCCTCGACGCAGGCGTGGTTGACGGAGCCGGTCAGCACGTAGGCAGCCCCCATCATGAACGCGCCCAGCATAGCGGACGGCGTCCCAATCCCGCCCGCTGCGCCAATCCTGACCGGTTGGGGATAGTCGTATTGCTCCTGCAACTCATCCCGGAGCGCGATGATTGAGGGCAAAATGCAGACGAGCGGGCGGTTATCGGTGTGCCCGCCGGAGTCGGCTTCGACGGTAATGTCGTCGGCCATAGGGACTCTCTCTGCCAGCGTGGCCTGCAGCTCGGTGATGAGGTTCTGTTCGCGCAGTAGCTGGACGATTTTCGCGGGCGGCGGCTGCAGGAACCGCGTGGCCACCTCTCTGCGGGAGACCTTCGCCATGACCTGGTTCTGGATCTCGATTTGACCATCCGCGTCGAGGCCGAGGCCGGCGACGCGGTAGCGGACGAGGGCAGGCGTCAGGGCGATGAAGGCCGCGGCTTCCACCGTCGTGACGCCGTATTTGAGATACAGGTTGACGGTGTGATCTTCAAGCGCCGGCTCGCTGGGACTGTGGAGCAGATTGAAGGCGTAAGGTCCCTGCGGAAGCGCGGCCTGGATGCGCCGGATCGCTGTCTCGACGCGTTCAGGCGCAAGCCCTCCCGCGCCAAAAGAAGCTAAGATACCCGCTTTCCCCAAAGCGATGACCAGGTCCTCGCCGGAGATCGCGTGCGCCATTGAGCCGGTCATGTAGGGATAACGCGCGCCGTGAGCGGTCAGGAAAGCCGGATCCCCCAAGCGTTGCCGGGGGAGCGGCGGGACGGTTAAGAGCAACTGCTCCGGCTCCGTCTCGTGGCCGGCGGGACAGTGTGCCCGCCCCTCGTTCGTCACGCCGATCCGTGTCGTGTCGCCGACGAGGTAACAAGGCTGGTCCAAATTGAGCAACTTCTCCTTGATACCTGCCGCATCGAAGGCGATGGACGCCGCCGGACCTTCCCAAATCTGAGCGGTGAGAGGCCCATTCTCCAAAAAGCGCAGACCGTTATCATGTGGTGTCATATTGTTTTCCTTTCATGTACATTCAATTCCCCGGCACTCGACGCAGGAGATAATTCCGCTCGGGCCGGTCTCCAGACCGTGCCCGTCTGTGGCTCGGTCTGGAGACCGGCCA
>JAYELX010000239.1:0-7536 GCA_034717875.1 Chloroflexota bacterium
GTCACAAATTTTCGCAGCTTTTTAAGGAAATCTTTTTCACCTTTGTTCAAGCCTGGAGGGGAGTATTTTACAATTGGTGGTTCCTTGGCATCGCCTTCCAACAAAGGCAGATACAAGTGTCGGTCAAAATGAACTCGGTTGGGCAGTCCAGTATCATTTTTGTATAATTTTTTGTCAGCGAAGTTTTCCAAACGCTCCAGCAGTTCTTCGGCTGTGGATTTTACTCTGGCCTCATACTCAGTGATGAGATTAGCGTCGCTCCAGCTTAGGTTTTGGTAGCGCAGCGTGCTTTGTTCCCAGTGGCGATGGGCGCGGCTGTAATACGCTTGGATATATTTGCGCAAAATCATGAGTACTATTTGCTCAATCCGGGTGATGTCAGCATACGTTTTCGGAGCCAATATTGAAGGGTTGCATTCTAGTTCATAGTTGGTCTCATCCAAGACGCGGCGCAAAGCTTTTTTATCAAAGCTCAAATTGCGCTGATACTGGCGGCTTTTGGCAAATTTCCACACCTCTTTGGTGATATGGTCCCAGTCGAGCAAATCCAAGACGCTGGATGAAAAATAGCGGAATACCGCTTCAGCTTGATATTCTCCCGGTTGGTCACTAAACTGCTTGGAGTCTGTCAGCATGGAGCGCGGTCGCAGATCAACGCTGGGCTTGAGGTCCGCATCAACTCTCAACACAATATACTTATCTTTCTCGAATGTTCTCGCGGGATCAGACCGGATGGTGATCAAATCTTTATCTTCGAAGTCCGGCCCAGGGACGGTATCAATTTTTATGATCACGGATTCATCAACGTCAATCCCTTCTTCACGTAAATATTTACGGAATTTTTCCATGTATTTGGCCCGCACGCCGAATATGCTCAGGGTTTCGAGAATCGGCAAGTTAGCGGGAATTTTAACGGTGGGAATTTTTAGAAAAGCTGAACGTTTTAGCGAACGGTCTTTGCCCAATAGGCGCACGCCGCGGCCAAAAAGCTGAATGATTTGTGGACCTTCACCGCGGCCGATATTCATCAGCCCCATGCTGGAAACCCGCCAGGAGTCCCATCCTTCGATAAATTTCTTGGCGCCCAGCAAGACCGTAATTGGGGAATCATTTTTATTGATCGAGCGGAACAGCGAGTTCCCAAATTGACCTTCTTCGGTGATGACCTCGGGGGCGTTTTCCCGCATTAATCGGATGAAGTTGGCATCATCTCCAATGTTGATCAGTCCAAAGAAGCGGTCAGACGACCCAGCCCGCAGGCCGATTTCTCCGCTGGCGGTTTTTAGATTGATCAGATGCAGGGGAGCGGAGGCGTCGACATGAAAAATATACCTGAGCATGCCGCCATAGATTTCCTTCCCGCTTGTTTTGCCAGCCCGCAAGGCCGAGAAAGAATGCTCGAAAATATCGCTCCCGTCTTCACGCTTTAATCCGCTCTTCCCGCTCAGAATAATATCAATGGCCTGCGGCACCCAACCAGCCTGGTTCTGGAGCACGTTGTGCAAGAACACTACCAACCGCTGTACATCTGAAAGGCTGCGCATATCGTTGCGGCCCAGAGTAGACCAGGTTTTCCCTGCCGTGACGCTGTGGCCGATAAAGGTCAGCAGGGGCGGCTCGAGATTGTATTCCCGCTGGAACGTGTTTCGGTCACCCGTGTAGATATGGATTTGTTCGTAAAAGGTGAGTAAGTTTGCCAGCAGATAACGCCGCATCAGGCTGGGATCGGCAAAATCGTGTTCCAGGTTGAGAATGCGGTAATCTTTGCCGTAGCCATCTTCGTAGAAACGGGGATAGGAGTAGTCGAAAATGATGGCGCGCCCGTAGTCTTCTTCGATTTCGGCAGCAGAACCGCCGATGCCCTGCCCGAAGGTTGCGCTGTACTCGAAGGTGAATCCTTCTTGGGCGATGGCATCGCGACGGCGGAACCAGGCTTCTCCGCCCGCGCCTTTATGCCCCTCATCCACAAAAACCAAATTGCGGCCTTCAAAGGCATCCACTTCCACGCTTTTACCTTGCCCAGTTTTCTTGTCGGTTAATTTAGTGATCTCGATAACTTTGACGCTGTGAGGCTGATTAGAAAAGATTCCGCTCGGTGTCGCCGCGTTGAAACCTTGACAGGGGATGCCGCTTTTACGCATTTCGGTGATATGCTGCTGAGAAAGCCCGGCGTTGGGCGTGATCAGGATAATGTTTTCCGGTTCGTCCAGGGACGCGTTTTCGACATAATCCAAATACTGATAATAATTGAGGTGCATCAGCAGGGTTTTACCGCTGCCGGTTGCCATCCAGTAGGCTAATTTGTTGAGGTCGCCGCTTGTAAATTTGGGATAATTAATTCGTGCTCGGCGAGCTTCGTTTTGTTTCTCGGCAAAAGCATTCAGGTCGGCCAAAAATGTATCTTTTGCGCTTGTGAGCCGGTCGAAATAATACTCGCTCATCAGCGCGGGTAGGATTTGAAAATACTTGAACGTAATCGTTTCAGTCGTGCGGACGCGGTTGATTTTTTCGATGTGCTTTTTGATGTTAGCATCATAACGGCGCAAGTCCTCGTCCTTGATGCCCTTCACAAGTCCGGTCAGTGCCAGTGCGGTGAAGCTGCGCCCCTCGGTGCTGTATCCATCCCTTCGTTTGGCCAGATCACGATAAAAGGCGCGCACCGATTTGGGATCATGAATATCAGTGACGCCGAAGCAATGGCGAAAATAATCTACCAGAATTAAGCGCAGTTTGAATTTTTCGAGATTGCTGCGGGCCATGTTATTGCCCCCCTGCTGCCATCAAATCACGGAAGATGAAATCAAGCGGCTCCGCGCCGGGGATTCGACACAGGGTGCCGTTGTTGACGTAGATTATATCTACCTTGTTTGTGGGCAGCTGTTCGGAAGCCCATTTTTCCTCCTGTGCGTAATCCAGCCCCTCGGTCTTGCGCCACAGAGTCAGCACCCGCTGAATGCCGCCATTGCTGTGGACTGTGCCCTGCGTGAGAGTGTAGTCCCGCTCTTGATGCTCATAATGACGGATGCTTTCAACCTGCATGCCGATCAGATAATGAAATGTTTCGACCAGATCGACTATTTCCGGCTGGGGGCTGGCATACCCACGTTGGATTTTCAATTTGTAATCGAAGGGTTTTTCGAAGGCTTCCTGGGTGAGCAGCGATTTGCTCGCGCGCGTCTCGAAATCGAGCATGTAACCCAACATATAATCATCGAATTCTTCGTAAAGCAAGCGGCGTTGCTCCCCCTGCGGTTCCTGAATGCGGATATTGTTGAGGCTGTCTTCGTAGGATTCGATGCGTTGGTATTTGAAAAACTGACTCATTCCCTCGCTGTCCTGGGGCCCGCCGTCCTTCCAATTGGCAGAGAAAGCCACCTTTTGGAGGCGCGGTTTGAGCACGGTGTCGAAATAATCGCCCATCTCGACCAAAATGTACTTGCGCTCGCCGCCGTCTTCGCGGTTGAGGTTCATCACCGCGTGGGCGGTTGTGCCAGAGCCGGCGAAGTAGTCCAAAGCAATATCTTGACTATTTCCAAGTTTAAGTATTTTGATTAAGAGATTCACAGGTTTTGGATTATTAAACGCCTTATAATCAAAAAGATTTTGAACTTGTTGAGTGCCTCGAGTTGTAGTATCGATGTCAGCCCAGATTGTTGTAGGTGTGCGCCCACGTTCCTTGGCCTCTGACCAAAATCTTTTTAACTGTGGTTTGGCTGTACCTGTCTTTCCAAAAATTATTCTGTTATCAGCTAATAAGTGCTTATACTTTTCTGGTGTTGTTCTCCAGCATCTGCCTTCAGGAGGCCAAAACTTCTCACCGGTAGCAGGATTCTCGATTTGATACGTAAGGTTGGGCCTGATATTAGGGGCATCAAAAGGATCAGCTTTCCATAATCCTCTAGGATCATTGTCATGATTTTCAAATCCATCTTTGTCGGCTGGAAGACAAAATGTGTCCTTCACAGTCTCAAACCCTAATTGATCAGCACAGTAGGCAAACGTATGATGGTGTGAAAGCGAAAAAATAGCATCGCTAGAAACTGACTTTCGCGCGTGCCAAATCACATCAGCAAGAAAGGCATCGCTCCCGAAAAGTTTATCCAGCAAGATTTTCAGGCGAGCCTGTTCTTCGTCGCTAATATTAGCAAAGAAAACCCCACTCTCGTGAAGTACTCTCTTAGCTAATGATAATCTGTCAGCCATCATTGTTAACCATGACGAATGTTGATAACTATCTTTGTAAACAAAATCATCATTCCCGGTATTATACGGCGGATCAATATAAATACACTTCACCCGCTCGCGATACTTCTCCTGCATCAAATTCAAAGCCTGAAAATTCTCCCCGTGGATCAGCAGGCCGTCGATGGAGGCGTCCAAATCATCGAACGTTGCCAGCAACCGGGCTTTGAAATCATCATCGTAAAAAGCCGTGTCGATCATCAAGTAGGGATGCGCGTCCATAAAAGCGCGGTCAATTTGGCCCTGCCAGAAGAGAGTCTCGTCCCATTCATCTAAGCGATAAAGCTGCTGCCACTCGTCGAGCTGGGCTCGGTTGGCTAAAATCTCGGCATACAATTCGCCGGGCACCTGGTCGAGAGTCAGGCAATAATCGGTTTGGACGACGAACTTCTTTTTCTCGAAAAGCCGCTTCTGAAAATTTTCGATCTGGGCTAAAAATTGGATGATGTGACGCGCCACCGCCCGCACCACTTTGGCCCGCGTCATGGCGTGCAGAAACATAATCTCGGTCTCGTGCTCGATCCAATCATCAAGATACAAGACTTCGGTTTTGATGAAATAGTCCAACTCGCGATGCAAAAAGCCGGCCAAATCCTTGTGGACGAAATAATCCATTGTGTTGCGGGCGGTATATTTGTTGAGATGTTTTCGAAGCACTGAATGATTTTTCCCCTCGGGCACGCGCGCTAAATGAGCTTTCAACTCGGGCGCATCGAGGCGGTCGATAATTTCATGCTCCAGAGCGATTACCAACACCGAGCGATCGAGAGTTTTGCGCCGGTCACTTTTGGATTGCTGGGCATTGTAAATCTCCAAATAATATTTTTCTTCATCGTCGCTGAGAGGGCGGTACTCGAAAACGAGCGTCAAGATATGATCGTTTTCTTCGTAACGACAGCCATCTTCGCCACCCCGGAGAATGAAATAGCGATGATTGCTTTTAACGTTATCCTTGGGGACATCCGCATGCGCCAGCTTGAACCAAATTGTGTAATGCCCCGCCGTGAAGCGATAGTGAGTGAAACGCTCCCCCGTTTTGACATAATACTGATCGCGGTTGGCCCAGTGCAGCAGCACTTCCTCACCATTATAAGGCACGGCGAACTTGTGGTCTTGGGACGAATAGCGTCGCTGGCTCAAAAAATCGCCGTTGTCATAATAGCGTGAAAAGAAACGATACAAATCATCGAAAATGTGGGCTTCGGTTTCATCAGCCAGATTTAAATTTTTAAGTTGACGGTCTAATTCCAGATAATCTTGTCCGACTTTGATGTTTTTTAGATCGTCGATGAGATCGCCCTTTTCATCGAAGCCGCCTTTCAAATCCCGTCTGAGTTTGGCGATTTTGCGTTCTACATCCTCCCGTTCAGCCGTTTGAAATTTAGACAGACTCTCATCGACCGCGTTGAGCAAGTCCTCTTCGATAAAGTTTTCCACATCTGCTTGTTTAGCCTTCATAATTCGATAAATGCCGAAATCCAGATCGGCGTAATCAAATTGAAAAAGCTCGTGCAGCAAGTTTTGTAATTTCTGACGATTGGTGGTCATAGTTCCCTTCTTTAGGCATGGTTCAAAAAGCTTGTTTTATATAATAGACTTTCTTGCATAAGTGCTCTCGTCGCCGTCTCCGGGCCGATTTACGCACTCGGGGACGGGCCCCGCACGGCGGTTGCTCGCTTTGCGCGCCTTTGGCGTGCATCCCCGTTGGGGAAACCACCGTGCTAACTGTGCGAAGCCCTACCGGGCTAAACCTACAGGCCGCGCTCGCTTTGCGTACCTTTGGTATGCGTGCTTTCAGCAAGGCCTTCGCAATATTGGCCCTGGCATTTTCCCGAAGGGACGCAAAGCGATGCCTGGGCAAACGTTCGGACTCCAAAACTCAAAAATCTAATTTTGAGCAAGCACGTTTGACTTTTGCAAGAGGTCTATTAATTCAGTAATTCCCGGTACGAGGAAATGTCAAGACTTCCGAAGTCTGCTCCTATTTCTATCGTCGATAATTCGAACCATCCCAAGTTGTATCTAAAAAAGACTGGTTTTATTATTTGTTCTGCTTCTTTCCACCGCAGTGTTGTATTAAAATCCGCCAGGCCGCGGCCCAACTCTTCGAACGCAATATAGGCTCGACAGCTTTATCGGCTCCCTTTTGCACACCGGCCTGGAGGCGCAAAAAGAAATTTTGCAGACGATAAATCTGGGGGGGCAGAATCTTGAGCAAGCGGGTGCTCAAATAAACGCATCCGCCCAACAGCGCCAATGGGATCAGAGCCATTAGCATGGTGGGGATGACCATGAATATCAGGGCTGCGTCCGCGGCTGGGCCTACATCTCCGCCCTTAGCTGCTGCCACCACCGACCAAATTGCCAATCCCAAAATGGCAAGAGCACCGAAGATCAATGGGATGGTGATTTGCCAAAAAATATCTTTTTTATGGGATGCTTGAGTTTTAGGGTTTCGCTGAGGTTGGGTTTTTTGCATAGTGGTTGTATTTTAGCATAAGTTGCTGTTCGAATGTTTAGCAATCCAAATGCCCGAACGCCCGCCCAGACGTAAATGCCCCTTACATGAAGATCTTCACCATCGCCGCCCAGACGTAAACGTCAGGGCTGATAATACGAAGCCCTCCGGGCTCAGCAATTCCCGTTTTGACTAAAACCAGACTTCGGAAGTCTTCGGATGCCTTTTTGTTAGCGAAATATGTCGTTCGAGACTTCCGAAGTCTTGCCTCTTCTTCATAATATCGGGAATTGCTGCTCCGGGCTGGTTTAGTTTTGTGCTGTGGTTTTAGCCCGTCAGGGCTTTGCAATGTTAGCATGGAGCTTTTCCCGCAGGGACGTTGAGTCCGCCCAGACGTAAATGCCCCTTACATGAAGATCTTCACCATCGCCGCCCAGACGTAAACGTCAGGGCTGATAATACGAAGCCCTCCGGGCTCAGCAATTCCCGTTTTGACTAAAACCAGACTTCGGAAGTCTTCGGATGCCTTTTTGTTAGCGAAATATGTCGTTCGAGACTTCCGAAGTCTTGCCTCTTCTTCATAATATCGGGAATTGTTGCTCCGGGCTGGTTTAGTTTTGTGCTGTAGTTTTAGCCCGTCAGGGCTTTGCAATGTTAGCATGGAGCTTTTCCCGCAGGGACGTTGAGTCCGCCCAGACGTAAATGCCCTTTACATGAAGATCTTCACCATCGCCGCCCAGACGTAAACGTCAGGGCTGATAATACGAAGCCCTCCGGGCTCAGCAATTCCCGTTTTGACTAAAACCAGACTTCGGAAGTCTTCGGATGCCTTTTTG
>JAYELX010000239.1:7636-16389 GCA_034717875.1 Chloroflexota bacterium
AACCAGACTTCGGAAGTCTTCGGATGCCTTTTTGTTAGCGAAATATGTCGTTCGAGACTTCCGAAGTCTTGCCTCTTCTTCATAATATCGGGAATTGTTGCTCCGGGCTGGTTTAGTTTTGTGCTGTGGTTTTAGCCCGTCAGGGCTTTGCAATGTTAGCATGGAGCTTTTCCCGCAGGGACGCTGAGCTCCATGCGATGGGATAGGTTTTTGCTTACAAAAACATTGACAATTCTTAACCCTACCCCTACACTTACCCCATGCTTGCTTGCGTACACTCTTGCGCCGTAATAGGACTTGACGGGGTCGTTGTCGAGGTAGAAGTCGACACCGGCCGCGGCTTGCCTGGAATCACGATTGTGGGATTGCCCGACACCGCCGTGCAGGAAAGCCGTGAACGGGTTCAATCGGCGATCAAAAATTCCGGATTGATGTTCCCGCGCAAGCGCATCACGGTTAACTTGGCCCCGGCGGCGGTGCGCAAAGAAGGCCCGGCCTATGATTTACCCATCGCAGTGGGGATATTGATTGCCACCCGCCAAATCCCGGTCGATGCAGTTGATGAGGCCCTAATGGTGGGCGAACTCTCGCTGGACGGCAGCGTGCGCCATGTCAAAGGCGTTCTGCCCGTGGCAGCCCTGGCGCGTGAGAAAGGTTTCACCCAGGTTTGCGTCCCCGAGATGGACGCCTCCGAAGCGGCCCTGATCCCAGATTTGGACGTGATACCCATTCCATCACTGGCGGAGCTTTATGCTCACCTCACCGGGGGAATGGCTCTTGCTCCCAGCGCTCACACAGCCTCAGATGATATTCCCATCGGCGCGCTGTCAACCGACTTTCAGGAGATCAAAGGGCAAGAGCAAGTCAAGCGCGCCCTCGAAGTCGCATCGGCGGGAAATCACAACATTTTGATGATCGGGCCTCCGGGAGCGGGGAAAACACTTCTGGCCCGAGCCATGCCCGGCATTCTCCCCAGCATGACCATTGATGAAGCCCTGGATGTCACCCGCATTTACTCGATACTTGACATGCTGCCGCCTGAAATCCCATTGATTCGTCGACGCCCCTTCCGTGCCCCGCATCACACCATCTCCCACGCGGGGCTGGTGGGAGGCGGAAATTGGCCCCAACCTGGAGAAATCTCTCTGGCTCACCGCGGCGTGCTCTTTTTGGACGAATTTCCCGAATTTGGACGCCGTGTGCTGGAAGTGTTACGCCAGCCAATCGAAGATAAGCGCGTCACAATCAGCCGGGCGCAAGGCACGCTGACATTCCCGGCCAACTTCCAATTGATCGCGGCGATGAACCCCTGCCCGTGCGGATTCTACGGCGATCCCGTCAGAGAATGCACCTGCTCATCGAGCACCATCACCCGCTACCAGAAACGCATCTCCGGCCCGCTGATGGACCGCATCGACATCCACATCGAAGTGCCGCGCGTCGATTACGACAAACTCAGCGATGATCGTTTAGGGGAACCATCGGCCCAGATTCAGTCCCGGGTGGAAACCGCCCGCCAAAATCAAAGGGGACGTTTCGATGCGGTTGACTTGTCCACCAACGCGGACATGGGTCCCGCTGAAATCCGTCAATACTGCCAGTTGGATGACACCGGCCGCGCCCTGATGCGCTCGGCCATGGACCAGATGCAGCTCTCGGCGCGCGGCTATCACCGCGTGCTCAAACTATCCCGCACCATCGCCGACCTGGCCGGGGAAAAAGAAATCGCCCCCGCACATCTAGCGGAGGCGCTGCAGTACCGGCCAAAAATGAACTTGTTCTGATTGCAGAATGCGGAATGTAGGATGCAGAGTGAAGAGTTTAGAATGTGGAATTCACTCCTTCCACCGCTATTTTAACTTTAACTCGTTCCATTGCTCCCTTAACTTTAACTCGTTCCATTGCTCCCTTAACTTTAATTCCTTCCATCGTTTCCTTAACTTTAACTCCTTCCATCGCTCCTTTAACTTTCACTCGTTCCACCGCTCCTGCGGTGGAACGCGATTTTTGACGCTCCGCGTCGCATGGCAAGAACGCGGTACTCCTTCGAGTATGCTGCGCGAAGCGTTGATAGCAGCGTTACCACGCAGAGCGTGAGTAACGAGAAAAAAGTTAATTCTCGTGCCTATGCTCCGCGTTGGCACGCAATTTTCACTCGTTCCATTGCTCCCTTAACTATAACTCGTTCCATCGCTCCTTTAACTTTCACTCGTTCCATCGCTCCTGCGGTGGAACGCAATTTTTGACGCTCCGCGTCGTAGTGCAAGAACGCGGTACTCCTTCGAGTATGCTGCGCGAAGCGTTGATAGCAGCGTTACCACGCAGAGCGTGAGTAACGAGAAAAAGGCAAGAACGCGGAGCGTTGATAGCAGCGTTACCACGCAGAGCGTGAGTAACGAGAAAATGATTCCATTCCCGCCGTGCCGCTGATTCAATTAGTCATAAAATCCAGGGCGTACTGGGCGTCCAAATTGTTGGGATTCACCTTTAGGGCCGAGCGAAAATTGGTAATAGCGCCATTAATATCCCCCTGGCGATAAAGCCCCCAGCCATGCCACAACAAAGCCTCCTCCGAGTTGGGTGTGCGCTGTAGGGCATATTCGGTCAGAGTCAACAACTCATCAATGCGCTCGCTGTGAAAATAAGCAAAAAAAGGCCCGAACTGATAACGCATCATCCGTTGGGGTAAACCGAGCGTGCGGGCCTGGTCATAAGCCTGTGCGGCCTCGGCGTAACGCTCGAAATACAACAAATTTGTCCCCAGGTTAAACCAGGAAAAAGCATCATCGGAATCCTCTTCGAGCGCGGCCTGATTCGTCTCCAGGGCTAATTCCCGGCTGGTTTCCTCATCCCAGGCCGAACCCAGAATCGATCTGACCGCGTCTTCTTGAGTTGGGTCAAAAATCAAAATATAAAGCCGGTTGAAAGGCTGCCAGTACTCATCCAAAGTCTCATAGTCTAAGGTTTCATCCCGGCCATGATAACTATCCTGCACCGTAAAAACCCCCGCGCCATCATCGTATCCGCTCACCAACAAATAATGAGCCGCCCATAAATCATCGTTGGGCCAATACGCTCCCGCAAAATAAAAACTCGATTCAATCATCACCGGAATCTCAGCGGCGACGAATTCTTTAAGCAACTCGATATCGCCATTAACGCGGTACTGCGTTTCCAGCCAACCGGCATAATTGCGGGCATAATAGGCCAACTCCTCCACGTTGACATTGCGGTCAGTGCGATCCGGTTTGAGCAAATTCGACACGCTGAACTGATCGCCCTCCCAGCCATAATAATGCAGATACATCGACAAAGTAGCCGGCCCGCAATTGTTCCAATCCTGTTGTTCCCAACCGGTAGCCGCCAAATAAACCTGTTGGGGAATGGGTGTAGGTTCGGGAGTATTTGTTAATGTGAGGATAGCTGTGTTGTTAGGCTCGAGCGTTAGTGTAGGCGTCAGCGTGAGTGAAGGTGTCAGCGTTATGGGAGGCGTGATGATCTGCGCCCGTGGGGTGGGTACCGCTTCGGCAGGATAAATCACCCCCCGAAGATAAGTAAGCGCAATATCCACCCGCCACGACAACCGCCGATTGAGTCTCGGAATTTGATAAAGCAAGCCCGCCAGCAAAAGCGCTCCAATACCCAGCAGCAGAAATCTTGTTAGAATCTTTTTTGTCATACTCAGGATTGTATCAGCAATTTTACAAGTGTCACAACCAGGAGCGTTCTGTGCATTATGCAATTGTAAATTGTACGTCCTCGTTGACTCACATTAATTGACATGGTAGAATTTCTTTAGTCTAGGCCCAGCCCCTATCGTCTAGCGGCCCAGGACATAGCCCTCTCAAGGCTAAAACCGGGGTTCGATTCCCCGTGGGGGCACCTCAAAAGCGTCGCCGAAAGGTGGCGTTTTTGCATTTAAGTGAGCTTTTCGAATTATTCTTGCTGACTGTTCTCAAACTGCCAGCTGCCATAAGTATGAGTAAAACTAACGTTGACTGGCAACAAAATTGGGTAACCGTCTTGAGTCTGATAAGCATCAGATAATAAATGCACAGGGTCACCATCCTCAGCAAATTTTTCTAAAGCTCCTGGCTCATAAATATCAATGGCTTCATTAAAATAGCCTCGCTCTGTAAGGTGGATGAAATCATCAACCTCAGCTGGTGAAACAAAGGCCAGATTAAAAATGTGGCCGGGACCAGAATAGCCAGCACTGTTAAGAAGCTTCTGTCGTCCCAAGTTCAGCTCTTCCCTAGAATATCTTTCAATAGCTTTATCTATCCTCAAAGATGAAGCTTCTTTTGGCAAAAACCCTATATTTTGCTTATCTTCCCCTTATTTTATCATTACCTTGTCAAATTGGTTCCTTCACGGAGCGTTGGAAGATGTAGGTGGGCGACCAATCTCACTTCAGATTCAACTCCTTTTGCAGCCTAAAATAACACGCTAATCAGGTACAAGGCCCCTGGAATTGGTTTAGGTAAAGTTTGACTTTGTACTTTTCCCCATGTTATACTTGATTCAATAGAAGTGGATACCGACTTATTCTCGGTAAAAGTACGGAAAGGAGTTGAGAAATGCCCACGAGAATTACTGTTCAAATGACCCAGCAAGGGTTGTTGATCCCCCACACAGCTCTAGGTGATTGGTCCACACAAGAATTGGAAGCCGTGAGAGGGAAACGTGAGATCGTCATTCGCACTAAGTCTGTCTCAGCGGATGTGCGTTCCCGAACAAGACAGGCGTTGCATGCGGCCGGGATGTTGTACAATCCTAGTTGGGAAGATCCCCCACCCGTGTCCCCAGAGGAGCGCGCACGTCTGGCAAAAAAACTGGCCCAAGGTCAGCCTCTATCAGAGATTATCATTTCGGAACGAGATGATCGCGCATGACAGTCTACTACGTGGACACAAGTGCCTTGATCAAGCGTTACGTTGACGAAGCGGGAAGTGACTGGCTGCGATCGAAATTCAATGCTCAGCCTCTTCCTTCAATAATTGTCGTTCACTTGGTAATAGTAGAGGTAACCAGCGCTTTAACGAGGTGTTTACGCTAGGGCAACTTGACCCCAGCCGATTATACACAAGTACAAAACGCTTTCCGGGCTGATTGCCTGAATGACTACGAGATAGTGACCGCTGTTGACGACATCATTGACCAGGCAAACCACCTGCTTGAAAGTCATCCATTGCGGGCCTACGATGCTGTACATCTAGCGGCGGCTGTGATTGCCAACAAGCAGTTGCTTGACAATAAATTAGCTCCCCTCGTCTTTCTCTCTGCCGATGATCGTTTGAACCATGCTGCTACTGCCGAAGGACTGGAAGTAGAAAATCCCAACAATTATCCCTAGTTCCCACCAGCGGGAAGGAACATAAAACTTGGATATCCCATAGGCCATGAGGTAGAACCTGCCCCCAGGGCGTATCCAAGATTTCCACGCCAATCACAAAGTATCCCCCCAGGGAATTAGTACACGTCAATCGTAAAGAGGCCCCGTGGGGGCACCTCGTGATTAAGTGCTGCGCTGTGATTTATGCGGCAGTAATACATCTCAATAATAAGCAAAACACCCTAAAAAGACACAACGTAGGGTGTTTTGTGTTTTAGGAAACTAACTCTCCCCACTTTCACTTGGGCAGCGCCCGCCTGCCCGTGGCATGGCGGGCACAGCAAATCGATTGTTTCCCTGAATCCACCTATTGCCAGCTTTAGTTTTTTAGGCTACACTCATAAGCAACACTCACTTGATAAAGGCGGTTCCCCATGCTTTTTAGACGTACAATTTTCATTGGTATCGATCCGACTGCTGGTAAACGCCCAATGGCTTACGCAGCTTTGGATCGCGATTTGCGTCTTCATTGCCTTGATAAAGGTGATTATGAAGAAATCGCTGCTTATGTCGGTGGGCAAGAGAACGCTTTTGTGGCTATTTGTGGGCCGCAGCGTCCCAATCAGGGCTTGATGAAGCGTGCTGAGGTGCGTGAGAATCTAAATCCGGTGCCGCGTTCCGGACGATGGAGGGGATTTCGGGTTGGCGAGTATCAACTTTATCAACACAAAATTCGCACCCCGCGCACTCCCGCTCAGGAAGAAGATTGCGCCGCTTGGATGCAGACCAGTTTTGCGCTTTATCGGCGCTTGAAGAAAATGGGGTATCAAAATTACCCCCATCAGGATGATGCCCATCAAGTGCAGGATGATGCCCATCAAGTGCAGGATGGTGGTCATCAGCTGCTGGAAGTTTATCCTCATGGCGCCTTCACTACCCTTTTGGAAAGCATCCCCTTTAAAAAAGATACTTTGGAGGGGCGTTTGCAGCGTCAACTTGTGCTGCACAATTTGGGGCTGGATGTCCCTGATCCCATGCGGATTTTCGACCAGATCACCCGCTATCGGTTGATGCAGGGAATTTTGCCATTAGATGGCCTCTACAGCACTGATGAATTAGACGCCATTGTGGCAGCCTACACTGCTTGGGTGGCTGCTATTCGACCCGGAGATGTTACGGTTCTCGGAGACCCCACCGAGGGGGAAATTGTTCTTCCGGTAAAGGTGTTGCGAAAGGTGTATGTCTAAGTAGGAAGGTAATTATTCATTGGAGAAGAATCTATGGCCTCAGCAAAAACTAAATTAATCATCAATCCAAATGCGGATATGGGGACTGCCTGGCGTTTAGCCGCTGATTTGCGCCCGATTGTGGATGAGTTCGGTGGTGCAGATTGGTCTGGCACTGTCTATCCCACTCACGCCATCGAACTAGCCCGTCAGGCCGCCTTAGATGATTATGAGCTGATTATCGCTGTAGGCGGGGATGGGACTGTTCATGAGATCATCAACGGAATCATGCAGGTGCCCCCAGAGCAGCGACCCCGCATAGGAATTGTGCCCATGGGGTCGGGAAATGATTTTGCCCATGGAGTGGGAATGAAGCGTAATCATTTCGAAGCCTTGCACCAGGTTTTCACCGGGCAGCCGCGCAAGATCGATCTAGCCGTTATCGAGGATAACCGCGGGCGTAAGGAATATGTCGATAACACCATTGGAATCGGTTTCGATGCAACCGTCACCATCCGCTCTCACTCTATGCCGGTGGTGCGCGGATTTCTGATGTACTTTATCGCTGTTTTGCAAACAATTGCCCTCAATCACGACGCCGCCCATCTGGAAATCGAGACTGACCAAGAGAGTTGGATAGAAGATACTGTGATGTTGGTCATTTGTAATGGCCCGCGCGAAGGTGGAGGATTCATGGTGGCGCCAGATGCAGTTATCGACGACGGTCTTTTGCATTATGCTGCCATCGGCGATGTCTCCCGCTTGATGATGCTTCGCCTAGTCCCGGAGGTAATGAACGGCACTCACGGACGTTTTAAGCATGTACGGATGGGACATCTAAAGACCATGAAACTGATCTCAGATCGTCCCCTTTTTATTCACATTGATGGCGAAATCTTTGCCGGTTTTGGCACCAATGTGAGAGAAATCAAGATAGAGACTTTGCCTGGGGCTGTGGAATTTATGGTTTAGGTGGGGGAAAAAGCAAATATGCCTGAGAAGGAACTGATCAACCCGAAGAAGATTGGAATTCTACTCGGCGCAGTGGCATTGGATGGCATTGTGAGTCTGATTGGTTTGGTGAGCATTAGTAAAGACCCAACCAATATTTGGATATTAGGCCTATCCAAAACCCGCTTTGCCCTTGCGGCAGCCATTGCGCTGTTCAGTCTTGTTTTTATTGTGCTGGCTCTAAAATCGCGGCTGGATAAGGGTTGGAGTAGAAAAATCATTCACAGAGGGCTGGACGCGTTCAATTCAACCAGGCTGGCTGCGTTCATATTCGCGTTCGCTCTTCTTGGAATTGGCGCCGGGATTTTCACATCGTTCGCCTTGATCTTTTCCGCCAACGCGTTCGAGCGAGTGTATCTGATTCGCCTGGCGCCACTCATTTTCTTGGAGACGATGATCGCGGTCAAGCTATTGCTGCTTCTTGCGAAACATAGTTCGGGGTGGCGCACTGTCGAGCAAAACTTATGTAGCCGCATCGAAAAATCATCAACTCAAGGTTCATCTTTTCGGGTGGGAGATGCCGGCTGGAAAAATATCATCAGCCTTTTGGCCGTCGTTTTGCTCATCGCCATAGTATTCGGCGTCAGAAGCGAGATGGGCACATTTATCATCGATGATGCCTGGATCACCTTTCGATATGCAAAAAACTTAGCTTCCGGTCAGGGCTTGAGCTGGGAAGCGGCTGCCCCAACTCCGACCGAGGGCTACTCCAACTTGCTGGAAGTACTTTATATTGCCGCCGCTATCCGCGCGGATATTTCGCCCGTCTTTGTCGCCAGGGCTATTGGTTTGATATCGATGATAACGATTATATCGGTCGCTTTTGTTCAACTGGTCACGGTCACAGGAAATCTGTGGATAGCTCTTATCCCTCTAACGCTATATACTCTGCACCCTTTCACCGCAATTCACACCTGGGCCGGGTTGGAGACGCAATTATTCGTCGCCTTGAACGTTTTGATTTTATTTGTTTTTTGGAGATCGCTGGCTGATGAGCAACCCGCTAAGACTCTCGTTACCACGCTCCCGCGTGGTAACGCTGATCACAACGCTCCGCGTTCCTGGCCGGGCAACGCGGAGCGTCTTAACAAGCGTTCCAACGCAGAGCGTCGGAACGAGGGGGTCCCGCGTCCTCTCGTTACCACGCGGGAGCATGGTAACGCTGGCCACAACGCTCCGCG
>JAYELX010000240.1:0-3220 GCA_034717875.1 Chloroflexota bacterium
CCCTAACCCTCTCCCGGTAGTGGTTGCATTGTAAGTGATGAAGTGTTCCACCGCAGTACCCCATGCCCAACGGGCACGCAAAGCGACGGTATACTTCGCGAAGGATGGAACGAAAATCCAGCAAAAAGTCACTGAATCTTTTAGGTTACATGAGCAATCCAAGCACTTGCTTGAATCAGCCAAGCGAGCTGTAGAGATCGCAATAGAGCAAGATGAAGAAACGGCAATTAAATGGCTAAAAGACAATGCGAATCAATGAATTAGCCTGGAGAAACCTAGCATCGCGTTAAGTTGTAGCTTTGCCTTCGGCTTTGGTAGGTAGCACGGGTTTATCCGCTAATCCGCTATCTATCTGCTTGCCAACGGCACGCAGAGCTATCCGGTTTGAAATGACATTCCTGCTTTTTGAGAAGGCACCACAGTTTGTTATAAAAGTCTCTTTTCAAGATTTAGAGTCTAGGAGAAAAAGGTGGACATCAAATTAACTGATGAAGAAATTCAAGATTTGATAAATGAACCAAAGATATTGCCAGATAATTATCGTGATAGGCTAAGGACAAAACCAAAACGTGGCCATAAAGAAGCTGATTTGGATGTTCATGGAGAGAATGGATCAAAATTCCGAATTATTATTCGGCAAAGCTCATTAGACCCTTTTGATTTTTCGGTGATACTTGGATACAAAATCCCAAAAACCAATGTTCTGTTTCGATTAAGGCGTTATAATGGTAAAAGCCATGAACATACAAACAAGTTAGAAAATATGAGGTTTTTTGATTTCCATATCCACCAAGCAACTTTGCGTTATCAACAATTCGGTTTAAGCGAAGATGAGTATGCAGAAGTAACAAATGAATATGCGGATTTACACGGAGCAATTCAATCTTTGTTAACAGAGTGTTCTTTTATCTTACCGCCAAATACTCAACTGTCCTTTTAAGGAGTGTTTTCTGATGTCCATTGAATATATTGAACGTGAATTTGTTGAAAAGGTTTGCGATCAAATACATCTTCGCGAAGAAGGTGTAAATAAGTATCGTGTATTTACTCCTTTTCGATCTGATGATGGCGATCATCTGGTTATAGTACTGAAGCAAGAACTTGATAAATGGATTCTTACAGATAATGGCCATACGTACATGCACCTAACGTATAATATTGATGAAAAGAGTCTGCACACGGGAACGCGTCAAAAGATAGTCTCTAATACATTAAATACCTTCTCGGTGGATGACGTTGGTGGTGAATTAAGACTTACCATCGAAAATAGTCAATTTGGGAATGCCCTGTATGATTTTATTCAGGCATTACTCAGAATTAACGATGTTTCTTATCTTTCCAGGGAAAGAATAAAATCCACATTCATGGAAGATTTTAGAGAGTTTATTGAAGAACAAGTTCCTGAAGAAAGAAGAAGATTTGATTGGCATCATCCCCAATATGATCCAGAGGGAAGTTACTCGGTTGATTGTAGAATAAATGGTATAAAACAGCCTTTGATGTTTTTTGCTCTACCCACTGACACAAAAACCAGAGATGCAACGATAACATTACTTCAATTTGAGAGGTGGGGTTTAGATTTTCGTTCAGTTAGTATATTTAGAAACCAGGAAGAGATAAATCGGAAGGTGTTGGCAAGGTTTAGTGACGTTAGCGATAAGCAATACTCAAACCTCACCGCCAATCGCGACAGAATTCCTCGCTTTTTGAATAGTGTTCTCGCGAAATAGTGTGCTGGCTAATCCTAAATCAAGCGGAATGGCTACGTCATAGGGAACGCGGCGCAAGTATTTCGGTTTGGAGTCTTGTTTAGAATGGTTTGGGGAAAAAGCCAAGCGTTTATCATTTTGTTCGTTGAGTGCGTAAGCCAGCACAGAATGTGTGCTGGGATGTAGTAGTCCCTCTCGATACCACGCTCCGGCGTGGTATCGCCTCCCCCAACGCTTCGCGTAGCATACTTGAAGAAGTGCTGCGTTCCTGCCCGATCAACGCGGAGCGTCTCAACAGGGTTCCAACACAGAGCATTGGAAAGAGGGGTGTGAATGGTTAACTTAATGGAGTGAAAAATTGCTTACAGTTACCGTATTTATTAAAAAAGATTGTCGTTTATGTGAACAAGTAGAAGCCGATCTACAAACCTTGCAAGACCGCTATCCTCATAAGCTAGTAATTATTAATATTGACGATGACGCACATTTGCAGGCGGCTTATGTTGAGAGCATACCAGTCGTGGAAGTTGGGCCTTATCAACTAAAAGCTCCTTTTAACCGCCAAAAGTTGGCCATAACTCTGGGAGCAGCACAGGATCGCAAACAGCATCTAGAATCCATTGATGATGACGCCTATCGTGACAGTGTCAAACGTGGCCAGCGCGTCTCGAAGGGGGATCGTTTTGCACACTGGTTTTCGAATCACTATATATTGGTTTTTAATTTTCTGGTTTTTTTGTATGTCGGATTACCATTTTTGGCTCCGGTGCTGCAGCGAGCGGGTGCGACCGCCCCGGCAGCGGTGATTCATCGAGTTTATAGCGGCTTGTGTCATCAATTGGCATACCGTTCGTGGTTTCTTTTTGGGGAGCAGCCCGTTTACCCAAGAGCGGCTGCCGGGTTGGATAATTACAAAACATTCCACGAAGCTACCGGGCTGAACGAGGATGTGCTGTTGCCGGCGCGTCAATTTGTTGGCAATGATACCGTCGGATACAAAGTCGCCCTTTGTCAGCGTGATGTTGCGATCTATGGCGCCATCCTGGTTTTTGGGATTTTGTTTTCATTGACGGGTCGAAAGTTGAAGCCACTCCATATTTTGATTTGGCTTGGAATTGGACTGGGGCCAATTGCTTTGGACGGGGGCAGCCAATTGCTGAGCATGTACGCCTCCGCATTCGATGGTCCCTTTTGGGATAACCTGGGCCAGGTTTTTCCTCCTCGAGAGAGCACTCCGTTGCTGCGCACGTTGACCGGATTTTTGTTTGGCTTTACCACCGGCTGGTTCGGATACCCGCTGATGGAAGAAGCCATGGCCGATACGCGTCTGTTGCTGACCAAAAAGTTTTCTCAGGTGGGGGAAGATTAATAACTTTACGAACACAAACATGCCCTTCAATCAAGTTGATTCGCTTCGATATTACACATTCGACATTTTCGCTCAATCGGCCCTGACACACGCCGTCTTCACCCGTCACGGAGGTAACAGTCCAGAACCGTGGGATTCGCTC
>JAYELX010000241.1:0-3203 GCA_034717875.1 Chloroflexota bacterium
CAGGTTGACACAGTCGCAACAGCTTGCCCCTATTGCCTGACCATGTTCGAGGACGCGGTCACCGCCAAGGGATTGGGCGAGGAAGTTCAGATTCTAGACATTGCAGAAATTTTAGAACAACAGATGAAAGAGTAGAGTTAAAGAGAGGGGACGGGGAATCCAAACATCCCGGAGACTTTTCTCTGGGATGTTTGTTATTTTAAGGGGATACACCCAACGAATTCAATAATTCCGTGGTTTTCTCTATCAATTCAGCATTCTCGCTGATTTCCAGCACCATCAAAAAATCTTCGACCCCCTCGTTTCTAAGCCCTGATAGATAACGTGCTACCCCACGATTGTAATAAGCTTGACCAAGTTTTGTTTCAAGGGGGACAAACGGATGGATTGGGAGCACTAAATAGTTGTTGGTTAATTCTCCGATACCGCTATGGTTTCGATACGAATAACGGTGGTACTGTCATTCTACTCAACCGCCGCTGGTTGTTTTCTCATAAAATAGCGCAGCCGCCGATTGAGTAGGACGATAGTTTTAGCATCGTCCGTATCGAAATCAAGGCGGAGCGGCATTTTACCAACAACCTTTGAGTGCTCCCGTTGCAAAGGTCTTGCCATCCTCATCGCCCCAGATGGGCTTAACCAGACATCCTAAAAGAAAACAAAAAAACACCGTCGCAATGATGGTGTTTTTTCTATGCCCCCACGGGGCCTCTTTACGATTGACGTGTGCGAACTCCCTGGGGGGATACTTTATGATTGGCGTGGAAAGCCCCCTACGTCAAGACAGGAAATTCAGTTACGTCAACTAAGGATGATGTTTTTCTATACTTTTTGCTAAGGCGTCCTTGACATTGACTGAACCCAATTACTCAATTATAATCTATTTAGGTATGCATAATACCATAGCCATAGTTGTATTGTGCATGTGTATACACCATCGAGCAGGATTAAAATGACCATAAAATCTGATACGATTCAACTCAGCCACTTGGAACAAACCATCTACTTCGCTTGCCAGCGTCAGGGTATAAACCTACTCGATGCTGATTTAACCACACGTCTGGTTGATGTCTCGCGCAAGCACGCTGTCAATTTGCTTGCCAATATGGCTCGCAAGAATGCTCTCTATCGCATTGGGCGAGGTCGTTATGTAGTTATCCCACCTGATGTGCTTTATGGGCGGAAGAGCTATGTTATTGACCCGCATCTGATCATCGATGACTTGATGAAGGCTTATGAAACAGGAGATGACTATTACCTCGCTTACCAAAGCGCGGCCTCTTTGCACGGGGCTGCCCACCAATTACCATTTGACTTGATGGTTGCTCTCCCTCGGCAACGTCGGCCAATCGAGCTAGGACAGACGCAGATAGTGTTCGTTCAACTCAAGCCATCCAAGTTCTTTGGTTTTCATGAAATGGCTTATCAAGAATCACGGCTAAATGTATCTGACCCTGAAAAGACCATCTTGGACTGCCTAGAGCGCTTTGATCTCAGTGGCGGTGTGGACGAAGTAGCCCGCACTACCAGTGTCTTGGTTGAAAAGATAACAGCGGACAAGCTCTTGGATTATCTTAAGCGGATGGACAACCAGGCCTTGACACAACGTTTGGGCCTCATCTTGGAACGTCTAAGCACATTGCAAGCGATAGACGAACATCTCCTAGCGAGTATCGCCCATCTAGTAAGAGAACACACCTATCCCCTGGATCCTCATGGAGAGGACGGCGGGGAGGTGGATACCCGGTGGCATATTAGAGAAAACATCGACGTGTTAGGAGAACTCTAAATGGAAATCACAACGCGCACCATCCGCACCTGGGCAGACGAGAAGGG
Organism: Chloroflexota bacterium; assembly: GCA_034717875.1. GTDB lineage: Bacteria > Chloroflexota > Anaerolineae > Anaerolineales > UBA11858 > JAYELX01. The sequence continues at coordinate 1,837 of JAYELX010000241.1, forward strand.
TGTCCCAAACCTTACCCTCGCCGAATTGGATTATCGCTTGGTGCATGGTCTTCAAGCCATCTATAACGATCCTTTCCTGCGTGATCGTCTCTACCTCAAAGGAGGCACTTCCCTGAATAAGTTTTATACTCCCAATCAGGGCCGTCTCTCCGTTGATCTGGACTTCAATGCTATTGGCCCTAGAGAGCAGGTGTTGGAAGAGCGCACAAAGTATAGTGAAAGGATGATGCATGTTTTGGGGCAACAAGATAGCCAGTACGATTTCACGTATCGTTGGCGCTACGAACAAGCGACCGTTTACGCTCGTTACACACCCCTAACTGGTATCGCACAGCAACGGCTAAAAGTGGAAATCTCGTTTATTGAACGCTTTGCCATCCTGGGTCGGGAAGAACATGCTCTGTCGGGTGTGCCATTTGAGGAACCAGTCGTAGTCAACACCTATAAACTTGAAGAACTGACCAGCACCAAATTACGCGCTCTATACGATCGCAGAAAAGGCCGTGATATTTACGACTTATTTCATATTTCGGAATTTAACCTGAACCGTGAGGCTGTGCGCAAGATGATGCTCTACTATTTCTATCGGGCCAATAAAGTCTTTAACTATCCAGTCTTCGTCAACAATATCGAGCAAAAGATGGCCAGGCGCAGCTTCGGAGACGATATACTAGGCCTCATTCGTCAAGGCAGATCTTTGGATTGGCCAGCCGCATGTGAACGAGTGTTAGCGTATTACGCCTTCTTGGGAGAGTTGGATGATCGCGACCAGCACTTTCTGGATCTGGCCAAGTACTTACTGCACAAACCCTATCCTAAAACAAGCGAGGAAATCATCAAGGACATCAAACATCCTTTAGCCTGGCTGATGGAAGGTTTATCCCTTTCAGATGAAGCCGCATCAATGACCCAAGAGGATATTGGGATTTACTTACCCAACTCACCTGAAGAATAAATACCGAATATTGGATGTAATGATGAAAATCTCATCAGGTTGAAGAAATTGACAGCGAGGAAATTATGTCCATCGGGTTCACAGCTAATACCCATTTTGGGCACGCTGACGTCATAGAAAATCTGGAAACACACCTTAGAAACTTACCAGGACTTTCTTCAAAGTCCTTATTTTCACTTAAAACCATCTTTTCACCGTACGGTGAAAACCATTGCGCCGGTGAAAATCTATTCTGTCAAGCCCCCCTTAAGTACAAAAACGCCACTTTTCAGTGACGTTTCTGGGATGCCCCCACGGAGATTCGAACTCCGGTCTTGACCTTGAAAGGGTCATGTCCTGGTCCCCTAGACGATGGGGGCGGGCAAGCAAAAAGAATTTTACCAAACCCTTGCGTCACGGTCAAGTTATTCGG
>JAYELX010000242.1:0-3200 GCA_034717875.1 Chloroflexota bacterium
CGGGTGATGGTGGCAATTTCTGCTCTCTGTCTTTGGATGTGGCTTCGAGAACGTCCTCGACCGTGGCCTGGGGATGTTCTCTTAGATAATCGATTGCAACGGCGATACGGATGCTCTCCGCATTTATAGCCTTCAGCAAGGTCTCTTGACATTCTTTGGAAAGGTGATCAGCGATCCTTACGTTGCGCAAGGCAATGTGAGGCTGTAAAGCAGGCAATAGCTTTTTTCGTTTTTCTATCCATAGTTTGCGGCGTAACTTGTAAGGTACAGGCATAGGAGTCCATGTAAGAAGCTAGGGATTAAGATTAAGAGACAATATAATATTTAACGATACGACAGATGATCTTGGCATATCCGTATAGCACGCTTGGATCAAGTCAGTTATTTGCTGAATGACATCTGAGTCGACGGCAGCATTGTCAGGTTGCTGAGCGGGTGATGGTGGCAATTTCTGCTCTCTGTCTTTGGATGTGGCTTCGAGAACGTCCTCGACCGTGGCCTGGGGATGTTCTCTTAGATAATCGATTGCAACGGCGATACGGATGCTCTCCGCATTTATGGCTTTGAGCAAGGTATTCTGGTTTTCCAGGGTAAGGTGATGGGCGGAACTTATGTTGCGTAAAGCAATGTGAGGCTGTAAAGCAGGCAATAGCTTTTTTCGTTTTTCTATCCATTGTTTGCGACGTTTTGCATAACGCTGTTTGTATGTGGTGGGCATAGATATTCTCCCGTTCGTAGGTTGTATGGACCGTGAAAGATATTATCAGTAATTGGGAGGGGGAGGGGTACGTAGTGTCACATGATTGGTACAGAACCGTTGAACCAAGACGATCACAGATACGTAGAACCCCGGAAAGCTACACTGCTCAACATCGAGAGAATTGACGAACCCGTGGAACCGTTGAGTTAGGGTAACCGTGGGACCGCAGAACTCTAAAAGGTCATACTACTTGACATTGCAGAAGACCGGCGAACCCGTAGAACTATCCGGACAGGAGCTGACGCATATATGGGCAAATTGAATTAAAAACATACCCAATCGTTGAACCGTCGTACTTTTTAGTGTCATTTACGCCAAAAGCCGAAATTTTCACCCCGTTACGCTACCTTTACCATAGTGTGAACTCTGTTTGTTCCCGATGATATAAACCAGGCAATATACTTTGTTTGATCGCTCTGCTTTTCACCATGTTGATCCCCAAAGCCGCTACTTTGAGCAAAACGAAGCGTTTTCCCTGTTTAGAACCATGCTAGATACCCAGCACAGTCTTTTTACATCGACCAATCCGGGAATTATGCTATGTTTTTGACCCTGTTATGCTCAACCCCGTACTTTTCAGGGTCTTTGGAAGCTCCCAAAGAGGTTCTGCCAGGTTGTATTTGCACCGAATTGCTCTGCGTGCCTTGCTTTGCATGCCTACGGCAACGGCAGCACGAAGTTTCTCTCACGTGAAAACATAAAGAGCCACTTTTTAGGCCGCCAGGTGCTGTTTAGGGCAATAAATCGGGGCGATAATTCCGAGCCTTTTATTAAATTGTTATCAACCTGGTGAATAAATCGCCTTGTGCTTTCACCGCCCATGCGCCGTGCGTCCTTTGAGTAACGACATTGCAAAACCACCATGTAAATACCTGGTGGACTCACTATGTCCTATTGCTTCGAGATGGCGGTGTAGGTGACCGTTGTTGGAAAGCGTTGCTTGTGAACAGGGCTACCGCGTTAGGTTATGTGCGCTGTTCTCAGCTGGGTGCTCGTTACGGAGTTTATCCCCCATCCCCATGCCAGAGCAAAAAACAAAGTTCCTGTCTCTGTTTTTTACATCGTTTGCTGCACTTATTTCCCCAAAACGTTGGTTTGCTGGAATTTATCGTTTGGACTTGTGGAATCAAGCGTAGCATAGGCGTAGAGACACACAGGGGGCTGCCAGGCGGTCTCAGGGGATAGACTCCGTCTTACAACGCAGCCGATGCTTGCAAAACACTGTAACGAGCATGGTAGCGTACTCCGCTCAACACGCGACCATGCCAAGTATGCGCCCCATTGTCAGAGTGGACTTACCCGACCACAGGACGGGGCATTCTGCTAAAAAGCAAGGTGAGACCAGAGTCAAGACTAAGTATCTGTATAAACAAAGGACTATCTGATGCTAAATCGGGGAGAGAACGATGAAAAATACCAGGTATGTTCTAAGAAATCCCCAGAGTTTGAGCATCTGTTATCTAATGCAATGGGTAAGGCGGGGGGGGAACCAGGCCAAAAGCAATGCGCAAGCACATAGTTCACACTATGGTAAAGGTAGCGTAACGGGGTGAAAATTTGGCTTTTCCACAAAAAAGCACCAAATAGGTACGACGGTTCTACAATTGAGATTTGGTATGCAAAAAGCAAAACTCGTCCAAAATAGCCCTTGACAGGCCATTGATGGGGTCTATAATTAGGTTCTCTTACTTATAAAATCTTAATTACTCTTCCAAACCCGCCTGGCGAATGCTAGGTTATATTTTTTTCCCAACTGCGTTACTCTCCGAGTAGCGTCTTTTTTATTCCCCTCTGCATCATCAACATAAAGGAGCAACTCATAAGCCCACACTCATTCAAGATTCATATTCACTAACCAAATCAGCCCCCCAAGGTTCCTGTAACCCTGAGGGGCTTTTTGTATTTATTCCTTCTATTCATCCATCCACTAACCAAAAGGAGTTGTACTTATGGTGACCAGACTTTACCCAAACAATATCGACGACTTATTCTTAGAAAAGCTATTGTCCGTACCGCATAAGACTGCGGACAAATTAACTATGATTGAGGTATCTCACCCCTACGACCAAGTAAGCCAGCAAAGATACCCCAACGATAGGGTGTTTAACTCTGCGTTGAGGCTCTGGCCCGGCGTTAAGAAGATGTACGAGTTTAGACTTTACGGTTGGGGGCGACTCACTGCTGAAGCGAAAAAAGTTGCCTGCAGCATCGGCGAGCTTTCCGGTGGTAGTACCAATGATCCCGTGGCAACACAAAAAATGCTAAAAGCTCAAGGCGTAGATATCAATGTAACCATTGGTGAGCTTAGAGGGTTGCATTGGGGATAGGATAATATTTTTGACATGGAAGGCATAGTCCACATTACTATGCTCCCCCTGGCTGGGTGGGTTAGCCAGCTATAAAACATCACTCTGCAAGCAAGTATCCCTTGGCCACGCGC
>JAYELX010000243.1:0-16269 GCA_034717875.1 Chloroflexota bacterium
TTCAAGCCGAAAGCGTGGCCCAACTCTCTCTCTTTGTCAGCGATGAAAAGACCGCCATTCAATGGCTGCGGCAGCAACTTGACCCCAAGCTAGGCGGTGATCCCCAAACCTATCAGGATATTCAACCCCAATTTCTGCGTCACCTAAACCAGGCCCGGCATGAAGCTCTCCCAGAGTTAGGCATCATGCTAGAGCAGAATTTCTTAGAAGACGAAAAAGACCGCTGGTACGTGCCCGACCCGCACGAAGTCAGCGACCTTGAAAAACTACGTCACAAAACTTTATTACGTGAGTTCAAGACCTATTTGGGTGAGAAGAAAAAGCTCAAACAATTCCGCACCGAGGCTGTCCGAGCCGGTTTCTCCGACGCCTACCACCGCAAAGACTTCCCAATCATCCTCCAAGTTGCCCAGCGACTGCCTAAGCGCGTCCTCCAAGAAGACCCTGACCTGCTCATGTACTACGATGCCGCCAGCTTGCGTTCAGGTTGATCTCTATGATCAACACCATCCTCCAACACTTCCCAGCCAATACTCACCCCCTCACCCTGGTAAGCGACCCCGACGCTTTGCTGGGTGATGAAGAGCTGCTTACCACGCTGGCAAAACGGGGCTTTACCATCATCAACGAACCTGACCCCATTCGCCAACGCCATCGCTACAGCCTTACCAGCCCCCCGCATATTATCATCACTTCTGGAGATTTGAACCAACTCCCCTACGATTTATGGCAGCAGGGGCAGCGCGTGACACTGGCCTTGCACACTTTCTTTCCCCACCTGGCTTACCCCCTGGTGCAGCCCCTCACCTCAAATCAGCGTACCATTTTGGCACAATCTCCACCCCCACCCTTTCGCCTGAGTCAGCGGGGAACCATCACCTATCTTTTTCAACACGTTTTCAATCTAAACACGAACGCCCTCGATAATCCCCTCACCTTGCTCAACTGGCTCAGCCAACACCATCGTCAGCCCGATCCGCTGCCGCAATTGCTAAAGGATGCCTTGCTGGAAAAACTGTCATCCCTGCCTGTATACGCGGATTGGCCCTTGGCAGATTTGATTTCTACCCCAGCCACTTTCCGTGATTTCATTCAGGAGCAATGGTTGGGATATTTGGAGAATCAAACCGGGTTAGCGCTGCGTGAAACTGCGGCGGCCTATCTTTTGGATTTTGAGCAAAATGTGGATGTTCAGGACTTGTTGCCGCGTTGGCTGCGTGGGGGATGGCTGTCCCCGACGGAGATTCCCGCCCCCCGGGAGCTGCCGGGCTGGGCCGAGGCGGGAGTGCTGACCCCCGACGGAGATCACCGTCTCCAGCGTTTTCGCGACCTGCTGGTCACCGTGGAAGAATCCCTCCCCGTGGGGGTTGACACCCTCCGTTGGGCTGGGTGGCAGCCCCTGGCCTGGGATTGGGCCGAGCTGACAGGGCTGCATCACACCTCCGACGTGGAATTATCCACAAAAGACAAAAAAACCTACCAACATCTCCAAAAGCAATTGGACGACGCTTTCTTGCCCTGGCTGCGAAAAAGCTATTCCCCCCTGGCCTCAAAATCTCTTCCCCAACCCCATCATTTGCATCATGTTCCCAGCTACATAGCCTACCAACGCAGGCAAGGTCGTTCCGATAAGATAGCCCTGCTCATATTGGACGGGATGGCATTGGCCGATTGGCTCATCATCCAACCGGTCTGGAAATCTCGACATACTGATTGGCAAATGCAGTCTCAATTACTTTTAGCCCAAGTGCCGAGCATAACGGCTGTCTCCCGGCAAGCCCTCATCAGCGGTATGCGCCCGGCGGAGTTCCAAGAAAGCATCCATCATAATCGCTACGAACCCAAGCACTGGAAAAATTTTTGGGCACGCCAAGACCTATCTCCCAAAGCCTGTCAATTTGAACGCTTTCGGTCAAGAAAAGGCGGTTCAGATTCAACACTCGTTACTCCGCGCACTCGTGCCCTTTGCCTAATTGATAATGCCATAGATGACATCATACACAAGTCATCCCTGGGAGCATCCAATGCCCAGCAAACCTTGCGCTTATGGCTCAAAGAACACGCTCAAAAACTAGAGCATCAAATTGATCTCTTGCTGAAAGACGGATTCAGCATTTATTTGACCAGCGATCATGGTCATACCGAATCTCATGGAATAAGACAACCAAACGAAGGCCTTATCGTCCTAAGTCGTGGTCGGCGTACCCGAATGTACAAAGACGAACGTTTAATGAACACTGTGCGAGCCGCATTTCCAGAAACCTACGTCTGGCATGGCGACGGCCTGCTTCCTGATGATATATGGGTTCTAATCCCCCAAGGTCAGCGTGCCTTTGCGCCCCACGAGGAAATTCACGTCACGCATGGCGGCCTGAGTATTGATGAAATAGTTGTTCCATTAATTGAAATCACCTTAGCAGAAGTTTAGCTTTTATCAAAAAAACACATTATGCCCTCAAAGAACATAGGTTTTAGCCGCACCGTATTTCACTCCTGGATGGATGCCACTGCCACGTTGCGCGTCCAAACTAATGATTCCCTGAAAATTCGCCAGGAACTTGAGCCGATTTTAGCCAAGCACTTGACGGGAACAGATGCCAGGCGTAAAACCATTGACGTGCTGATTGATATCTGGCACAAAAGCGCCTATGTTTCTCCAACCCTGCATGTTCAAGCTCTCGAACTTTATCGAAACGCTTATGTCTCTACAGACCATTTATGGCTGCATTATGGTTTGGCTTTATTGTATTTTTCTCTCTTTCGGCAAATCGTACTCTCGATTGGGCAAATCAGCCGTATCCAAGAAACCATCACCCGCAACGAACTTAAAAAGCGCATGGCGGCTGAATTTGGTCATTTGGGCGCATTAGACCGTTCCGTAGAACGGATCAGTGCGACGCTCACGGATTGGGACATACTCCCGTCTACAAACAAACGGGGATATTATCAACCCATCCGTTCAGATCTTAAAACAGAACTACCCGACATTGAAATTTGGCTTCTTGCTTGTGCTCTCTTCGCTCATCCTGCCGAAGCATTACCATTTTCGGATTTATTACGACTTCCTGAGTTGTTTCCTTTTCGCTTTACGGTAAAGCTAGAGCAATTGCGCCATCATTCTTATTTTGAAGTTCACCGCGAAGGGTCCGGTTGGTATTTGGTGAAATTGTCAGACAATTTTAAGGAACAATAGAACTTATAATTCTCTAAGGAGGAAAATTATTTTCTCAAACCAGAGGCTTCAAGATATTATACGGTTCTATGAGTTTCTTGGATCGATTGGAAGAAAGGGTAGAGGGAAAGAGGCTACTCAAGGATGCGCATGGAAGAATGGATTGGCCCAAACGAGGGGTTTATTTCTTTTTTGAACCAGGAGAAATACGATCTCCATCTGTCAGACAGGGACGGCCTCGACGTGATTCAACAAAACCAAGAGATTTCCCCAGATACACAAATCGTCACGCTCCCTAATGGCGTTCAAGCAAATTTGGCCCAAAGAAGGTTTTGGAAAGGTAACCAGAAAGTCCGTTTAGCACCATACCTGGGGGTGATGTTCAAGCTCTTAATCGAGAATTACGGTCGGTTGATGACACACAAGGAATTGTTTTTTTGATTTATGGTGAGGAAATAGGTCAACGTGAAGCGGGGGAGGTCACGCGCCCCTTGATCTGCCGCCTACGCCAAAGGCTCAGCGCGATTGAGGGTGGGGATAACTGGATCAAGACCATCCGTGGAACGGGCTACGTCTTCGATGCTGATTTGCCCTGAGCCGGAAAAGATATTTGCATGCCCAATCGCCCTCTCTCAATCTCTGTTGTTTTCATCTTCATAGTTCTTAACGCCCTCGTTTGGCTGGCGTTCGGTGTCATCGTTGCCACCGGTATTCATCCCGCCTTCCCAGACCAGCCGCTCGTCAAGGGGATAATGGCTTTCTTGTCGCTTGCCGCCGCGGGTGTCTTGCTGACATTGTTCTTTCGTCTCGCCAAACGCAATCGGATTGCTTATTATTTGACGCTCGCATTCTTCGTTGTCGCCTCCGTATTGATCGTTCTTGATGATGTAGGATGGGTTGACCTTGTTGTCCTGACCATCAACATCATTCCCATCATCCTGCTTTACAAGGACCGGGGTTGGTGTCTAAGGCCAAAATCCCCCTTGAACTGAAAAACGATTCGCCCTATAATGTCTTTTGTCGTTGCAGGGTGACCCCCTCATTTTGCAACGGCATTTTTTTGTTTAAGCTCGTTTGTACAAATACGCCCGCCCCCGTTTGCCCACCCGCACAATCGTGCCCATCTCGCGCAAGCAATAGGCCATCTTCTGGGCCAACCAGCGGGGCATGTCTAGCACCTCGGCGATGTCAGCGGTGGCGAATTCTATGGGGATCTCTGGGGGTAAGAAAACGGCGAAATCTTGCGGGTCTTCAAATAATCTTTGCTCGACCACATCCAGCAGCTTTCGCTTAACCGTCACCCAACCGTTCTTGTACCAATACTTCTCCCCCGCATAGCGGCGTACTTCCTCTTCCTGGATCATAACTACTTCCAGGGAGAAATTCCCTTCCCGCAGTAAAGCTGGAAAACTGACCAGCTCGTCGAAGACCTCTTCCAACCGGCCGCGCTTGGGCGATTTGCGGCGTCGAGGCCCGTCCCAACCATTCTTTGGCAACTTGAAAAGCCACTTCTCGCGCGCAATAGGGTAAACCAGACGCACAGGGTGATGCTCCACCAGCGTAGCCAGCTTGGTTTTAATGCTGGAGAAGTTCCCCGTCTGAATTTCGATCAAGAGATCATCCCGGACGACATCGATGACATAACCACAGTCAATGGTTACTTCAACTTGATCCTGGGGCCGAGCGTACCAGGCTTTCAGGGCTGCATGGAGGGGTTGTTCGTTCAATTCACCGATGTTGTTCATGTATTGAATAAGGCCGTTCTAGAGAAAAAGTTTTCCATAAATATTCAGTTTACGCGAAAAAACATTTGGTTTTTGGAAGGTATTAAACTTTGGAACTACCTAAGTTAAGCTTATCGAGATTCTTTTTAATCTGTTGAAACGTCTCAAGGGTTGTTCCCCAAGCTATTTCAAAATCTACTGTTTGTTCTTGACGAACCAGATAACTAAGACGATTGGCCCAATCATTTTCAAACATCCTGCGCCGTACCTGGATTTTCTGGATGTCGAGATCGTTTACATCCAAGTCTCTGGCCTCAAATTTATCAGGTAATAAGGACGTCACATCTTCCAGCGAAACCCCCGTTTGTATCAATTGATGGATATCATGTACATCCCGTGAAATAGCAAACCGCCTTTGAATGCCGACAGCACGTATCTTTTCAGCTAAGACTTCAACCAATGAGTAACAGGTGATTTTATCTTGAACAATTCGAGAAGAATCCGAATAAGGATGAATAAGCTGATGTTTCACGGGAGGAAGGATTACCTTTTCATCCCGCGTCATGTCTATCCAGATAGCACGTGGATCCCCACCCCATTGAAGAGGCCCTCGATAGTATATCCGCACCTGATATGTTTCGCTTTCGTATTCATCATTAACAATCTCAAAACGAGGTGGTTAGGCTTCATAGTTAGGCCCATCAGTTTCTGCTGCCCAACGCTTAGCCCTCTCTATCCATTGCTTCAGGTATTCGTTGCTGAGTCTGCTGGAAGTAGAAAAATCCAGGTCCTCCGAAAACCGGTAATCGCCAAAATAACATTTTCGCAGACATGTTCCTCCCTTGAAATACATGTTTTCAGCGTTTGGACATGTTTTATACAAGGCAATGATGAACCAACCAAGACTATAGTCGAGATCAACCACCATGGGATCTACGTTCCACTGTGCTGCTTTACGCCGCAGTTCTGCCTCGCCAATCATTGCTCTCCTCCTGCAGATAACCAGGTTTCCTCAATGTTAATCCGAATTCCCCATCGGGTAATGATGTGTCCTTCATCCTGCTTTCTTCCAGGTTCAAGAGCAGAAATACCGGCAGAGATTGCCTCGCGCCAACGAGACAAACGCTGCTTTTTCTCAGGAAGAGGAAGTTGCATGCTCTCCACTAAATAACCAATGCGCTTATAAGGGGTCTTTGTTGGCCACCGTCCCAGCACCCCATCAAGTTTTTCCCAAGAAAGTTCGTTCCTTGCCGTACGCAAAGCCTGAGCAAGTTGGGCAATTCCCCCGCTCAAATCGGGGCGATCAGCGGCATCCACGATAGTTTTCTCACGGTCTGTTACGTAAATTGGCTTTCCGTGTAGAGTGCGCTTGGTCACGTTGAAGAACTTGGAGTCGACCACAGTAACGAACCGGAAGGGAATACCTAAAATTTCTTTTTCACGATGATGCTTGCGACGGGTGGATTGTACAAAAACGGTTTGGGGAATTTGCTCAGTCATATGCCAGTAATGGAGAGCGGACCAATAAGCAATAGTTGCTGGTTGAATAAGGTGAGGGGCAATCACCAGACTGCTCTCTGACCAAGCACGTTCCGGGCCAGCTTCCAAAGGGATAATCATATAAGTGCCAGGTTCAAGACGCTGCAACCATCCTTTCGTCTTCAAACGGTCTAGAACATTGGCAGTATACGATGCAGCTCCCCAAAACGAGCGTGCTTCCTTAGATGTGAAAATCTTCTTGCCTTGAGAAGAGAATGTGGAGAGGAAGTTTGCCTCTTTAGGACCAAGGCTATTTATATTTTGCGTCACGTGGATAACTCCTTATGGTTATTTGCGTCGCATAAAGTATAACACATGATTTCAATAAAAGCGTGTTTAGCCACGGTCCCCTCTGTGCCTATAATAGTGAGACAACTAGCCTCAGCCATCTTTTCGACTGCCAGAAGTTCATAAGACCGCTGGGGGTCATTCTTACCCAAACGAGAAATCGATAGTGTCAGTTTCATAATACTTACCTCCGTAAATTAAGTTGATTAAATACAAAAACGCCCTGTAAGCCACTTGCACCTACAAAGCGTATTTCCTGAGCAATTTCAGTTGCACGTGATTGAAATTGCACGTTGAAGCCGAAGACGTGCCTTCGGTATGAGTGTCGAACACTCATCCGAGCAGTAAATTGGCATTCACTGCTTGGATGAACGCTTGACGATGTTTTGTTTAGACCCCTTGATCTACCGGGAAGCCTGCCTTATTTTTTCTTCGATCTTTTTATACTCATCTCCTTTGCCCTCTCCCTTTGACCATTGGGCGATTTCATCCAAATTGATCTTGTGATCTTGGGCAACCATCAAGGCTTGAATCAGCGATTGACGATCTCCCCAATGATAATAAGCAGCAAGTCTATCTTTGACACAATCCGTTGGAGATAGGAGTTTGAGAGTGCCGGTGTCATATTCTAGCGTCTTGATCTCCTGAACTTTCTGGTCACCGACAGACAGGGGGCCTCCAGGAAATTCTACCAGCAAATCCACTTGGGAATGTTCAAAATACCTACCGATCTGTTCGAACCTAATTTCTTCCATAGCCTTCTTGACCTTGGATCGCCTGACAAAACCGGTAATGACAAAGTCAAGGTCTTTGGAGACATAGCGATTGCCGCTGTAGATGGAAACGACGCTTCCGCCAGTCAAGACGGCGTCAATCCCTTTGTCTCTTAGCCAAGTTTGGATATAAGCGGCCAATTGCTCTCGGTTCATCGCAGATAAGGGTTTCATAATGATTTTCCTCGTGTTCTTGGTCGCCGCCGGTTTATGAGCAACCTTTCCTGTAGCTCTTGTGGATAGAACGATAGGGCTTTTTCGATCAAGCCTTTAATTTCTTCAACCAATGCATAGCGGGGATTGAAAGTGTACAAACGGGTTCTGCCCACTTTTCTGCTGACGAGCACTCCACCGGCCTCAAGTTTATCCAGTTGATTTTGGATGCCGTAAAGGTTGGTATCATAAAAACGAGCGATTTCAGTGGCGTATCCTTCCTCGCGAGCGAAAATGAAGACAAGGGTCTGTTCTTTGTTTTCTGAGTTTAGCAGAGCTTCCAACATGTGCGCTTCCTTTTTCAGTTTGCCAATTAACTAACAGATTTGGTTTTATAACCAATATTATTGGTTATTATAACCGATTTCTGCTTGGAGACAAAGCAGAAAAAGAAGCTGTTTTCTAACCTTCAAAACAGGCTGGTTGGGCCATTCAAGCCTCGACACCACCAGGATTTACACCACTCCCAGCCAGAATGATCTGGCCAATGCGGTCAAGGTGCTGGAGTTGTGAGTGGAGAGTGGGGAGCAGGGAGTGAGCACATCATGCGCTCAAATTGACAGCAAGATTGCTTGTCGTTATACTTATGGGCGTAAACGTATAACTAATTGAGAGGAGAGTAAAACATGACTGTCAAAGTATCTCAAAAGGGATGGGTTGTTATTCCAGCTGCACTGAGAAAAAAATATCTTCTGGAACCAGGTACAAACTTAAAAGTTGTCGATTATGGTGGTGTATTGGCCTTAATCCCAGTGTTAGATGATCCCATCGAGGAAGCAGCAGGTATGTTCAAAGGCGAGTCTTCCTTGACGCAAGCTTTGTTAGATGATCGTACGGAAGAGCAGAAATATGAGCGCTAACAATTCCGAGGCAGCTCCTGTTTATATTCTCGATAGCTTTGCTGTTTTGGCCTATCTTGAAGCAGAATCAGGCATGGAACGCGTCAAGACATTATTGCAAGCTGCCAAGCAAGGTGATTGTCAGATATTCATGTCACTGATCAATCTCGGAGAGGTCTTATATATCAACGAGCGAGAGCAGGGGTTATCCAAAGCTCAATCCGTTCTGGCTGCCATCGAACAATTACCGATTGAAATATTACCTGCCTCTTCTGACATGGTCTTTATGGCAGCTCATCTCAAAGCCCGTTTTCCTTTGGCGTATGCAGATGCTTTTGCGATCGCCGCATCTCAGCAACAAAAGGGGGTGCTGGTGACCGGTGATCCAGAATTTGAAGCTGTTGAACATTTGATCACAATTGATTGGCTTGGGCGTAGACTATAAGATAAAAAAGTAGTGAGAGAGAGTAGTGAACTCTCTCTCATAAAACAACTGGTAAAGTCGTTTTATTTGTGCTTCAGTGTTTGATACTCCTATAAGGAAATACCAAATTGACCAATTTTGCTATTGGGATGCACGTACCCTCAACTTGCTCTCTGGCAAGTGTCATCTTCTTCACGCTGCCTCTGACTACTGTCAGACCGCTTACACCACTATTGGGTGTGAGCAGCGCGAAAAAGACGATAAACTTAGCCACAACTACAGAGTGCAGTTGGTAAAAGTCCCGTCGCGCTGCGGTACGGTCTTACGGGTGTAGTCAGAAAAGGAGAAGAAGGGGAGACATGAAAGGATGTGTGACTGGCACAAAAACATGTCTCCCAAGTCCCCTTGGGCAGCAGCGAACTGCCACGAGACGCTTTCTCCTGGGCCTGGTAGCCGTTGTGTTGCTTTCAGGCTGAAGCAAAAACTCTCACAAGGGGAAGGTGTTGGGAGTTGTGAGTTGGGAGTCAAGAGTCGTAAGTCACTCTCGACTCTTCACTAACGACTCTCCACTCTTGACTCTCCACTAACGCCTCTCCACCGATCACCCCCTACTGCCGTAGGTAATGGCAGATTCAGCAATCACGTACAAAGACGTGCGCACTGCGCCAATTGCTCTGACCGCATCAATAGCGATACCCTCCAACAATTTGGTCTTATGCGTTCTCAATAGCACGTTGTGAAGGCTTTGCCTGTAGAAATTAATATGAATGCTGCCAGATACGCGCATGCGCCCCTTCTTCTGAGGTCTGATGGGCTTTCCATCCACAGCCCCGTCGATGAAACGAACAGTGATGTAATGGGGTTTGCGTCGGGGCAAGCCTTTCTTCGGATTGTGGCCAATGATCTTGGTATGTTCATCGTATACCGCCAGGCGGGCAAAACGATCCTTGCCCCCCTTCCAGGCCCTGACGCACACGCCCTGGATTTGAACCTTATTCAACATAGTTGAAACGTTCAACTTAGCTGAATGATCTTTCAGCCTTGAACCGTTCAGCCGAAGCTCGGTCACATTGACACGTGTGGCCACGCGTTTGATCCTGACCCGCTTCCATTCTTCGGGATCAGAGACTTCTTGCAAATAATTGCTCCTGTTGGCACTTTCCAGAAAGTGAGAAAGTGTCTCTGTGTGGGGACTATCAGCCAGGTAGCCCGTCACCGTGACTGCATCGTCTGGCTGGAGAGAGACCAGCTCGCCGCCGATCATCCCCCCGGCCAGACGCATGGTTACATAACGGGGATTGCCATCTTCCTCTTCTCTAAAAGCTAACTTGAAGAAAATGTCATCGTCCCAGTCCCAGATTTTCTGTACATCTCCGCTGATCTGGACGCGGTTGATATCGAAATGTTCTTTTGACATAAATTACCTCCATTCTTGATTAGATTCCATGCGAAATATATTTCGCCGTTGATAGAATAGAAAATTGTATGCGTTTGCTGAATTGTTAATGTACTAACGTGCCAGATTATCTTCCTAAAAACGGAAGTGATAGTTTTGATAGAGGGAGAGCGGGTAAGGCCCTCCCTCATCAGGGTGAAAAAAAGAACAGCATCAAGACAGTCAGGGTGAGAGTCTGCCAAAATACTGCTCTTTTTGATAAGACTAAGCAGTGTTCGCTCTCAGATACTCCTGGGCCTTATGTTGATATTCATTGCCCTTTTCGTTGAACGGGCTCATGTCCTTAGCGGCCCATTTTAGATCGTCCTGAGATAGTTCCGACAGAGCCGTGCCTTTGTTAGTGCCGAAAGGAACGATATAAGCACCAGCATCGCCGGGCGAATACTCCTTCGCCTTCGAAGCCTTTTTCTTAGGCGGCTTTGCCTTCTTGGTAACTGGCCGCGAACGGGATTTCTTGTGACCATTACCGCCAGTGGTTGCAGCCTTGCTCCCGTGATGGCCGTTGCCACTGTGGTAGCTGCTGGCGTTACGGTGATTGAGGTGGCCAGTGTAGACTGCTTCCTGGAAGCCCAGCCCTTTGAGGGCCGTTCCCAGGGCCACGGTCTTGGCCCCCTCTTCAGCGTATTGGGGCGTATTCTGGTTGGCTCCCGAAGTGGGGATGCGAACTTCGATACGCTCATCTTCGTCATCGGCTTGCAAGTAGTACACAAATTCGGCGTACTTCAAGCGAACCGTGATGCGACTGCCACCCCCATCCACGATGATGTCATCACGTTGGAAGATCAGGTTCCAGCCCAATCCTTTCATACCGAAGGTGTCATTGAGCCGTTGGAGCATGTGGCCAGTGTTGATGTCGGTGAGATCGGCGCCCGTTCCGTTGACCTTTTTGTACGCTTTGGGATCACTGAAGGGTTCGGCTAAAGCAGCTCGGATTCGATCTGCTCTGATGCCAGCTGCGGTTTTGTACTTTTCGAGATTCATTCCTTGCCTCCATGTTAGTCCCTGTTCGCAGCCAGGGACAGATAAATGGATATCCATCCCTCCTGCGAGAGGGCGGCCCTGATGAGGCATCTTGGGCCTGTGACTTGTCTTGCTACTATTCAAATGTTAAAGTACCCTGATTTAGCCTGGCGAGACTCGAACTCGCCCTTGTGTCCCTTGTGGGACGCCTACCTGGAGACCTTAGCGAAACTCCTCGACCCAGAGATCATCATCGGGCGTGGTGGAGTGATATTTCACTTCCTGGAGGCTGTGCAGATCTGTGGCAATACCGTGCAGTTTAGCCAGTTTGCAATCAGCCGTAATCCGTTTTCGCACTTTGAGCGTGGGTGCGCACACAGCCACGTACCCCTGCGCTTTAACCTGGTTGTGCCATTTTTTGGTTTGTTTTTGGCCCGCTCGGGCGCCCAGCTCTACTTCAACCTGGATGGTCTTGCCATTTTTGATCACGCTTAGATCGGGTGCTGCTGATCCTTTGGTGTCCGGAACGATCTCCGTTGCCCAGCCGCGCGCCCGTGCCATCATGGCAAAATAAATCACGGCCAGAGTGTGGGCTTCCTGAGCCTTGCCCTGATGCTGGTTGATGAGGCGGTCCCAATCCGACTCAAGCGGCTCCCAGCCCAGGGATTTGCACAAACCGCGTCCCTCGCTCGTCAATCGGGCTGCTTTGAGCATAAACCTGAATTCGCCTTTTTGCAGTGCCAGGGTATCGACGTGCAGCAACCCGACTTTGGAAAGCATCTTGAGCGGCTTTTTGGTCGAGTTGGTGCGGAAGCTCAATTTCTCGAAGGGGGCAATGAAGCTGTCCAGCTCCAGATGGGCGTTGATGCCCAGGGTGGCGATCAAATACATCTGCATAGTGCCACGCCGCCAGACCAGTTTGGTGAAGCCGTTATTATCGAGTGCCTGTTTGTGCTTTAACGGCACTCGCGGAACTTTGAACCCATCCAGTGGGCCTGTATCGTGTGTGGTTTTGCTCATTTTGGAAGTGTTTGTGCCATCATCCATCGGCTTTTGTTGTAAATCTGCTACTTTGTTTGTCAGTGCTTTTATCTGCCGTTGCAGCACTGCCGCTTGCCGTTGATCGAGTGTGCCATTGCCGTTGCCAGGCCTGGGCTTTAGTTTTAACTTCGGAGCTTCTTTCGCCTTCGAAGACACCTTCGCTTTTGAAGACACCTGTGCCCAACCGGACTGGCTAGAATTGTGCTTTTCAGCAGGCGGATTAGAGAAAAACGCTCTCCAATCGCTGGCTGTCCAGAATTCGAGGCCGCTGGGTGATTTGCGTCGCTGTTCTTCCAGGCGGGGGCCGTTGTGCCGCTGGGCCAAATCGGCGAGCAGATCGACCAACTCGCTGCGGTCACGCTCCAGGTGGGCCAGGCGTTCACGCTCGGCTTCCAACAAGTCGCTGAGTGAACGTTTGTGGATATGATTCCATTGACCCATGAAGCCTCATTCGCTATATGCCTCGATTGCTTTGGTGATGGTTTGATTGGCTTGATCAAGCGCGGCCACAGCGCGGTCTTTGCCGCTTGTGCCTAAAGTCCAGTACAATGCTGCATCAGCGGCTGCCAGCATCGTGTCGCGTTGGTGCATCAGGCTGGGGTGGCTGATCTTGCCCACATTGCGGTAAATCTGTTCGGTGACCAATTGCCCCCTGACAGGATCAGGCTGTGCATCCAGCAGCTGGGCCAAACGATCCGCGTTGCTGGTCAATATTTTTACATCGTGCACGTAAGCCTTGTGCTGCTTGAACACCTGTCACTCAGTCCAATCCAAAACCTGGCCATCGGGGGTTATGAACCATCCCAACGCGCCCAACAACGCCATTCCGACCAGAACCACTAACGTGATCCACAGGCTTCTTTCGTTGGCTTCGAACTCGGTGAAATCTAATTCCATGGTAAATAGTTGTGAGTTGTTAGTTGTGAGTTGGGGGAAAACGGCCCGGAGTGGACCGCTTCCCCGATATTATCTAGCGTATGACTGAGCGCAGCAGGCTTTTCGAGATTGCTACTTGCTGCTGAATGCGTTGGAAAACGCCCCAACCCACAACGATAACGATTGATAACCTTATCAGGGTCATCATCATCCAGGTGAGCGGATTTTTAGACATTGGCCCTCCTCTCTCTAACGAACATGAGTGATTCGGGTCCGCTGACAAAGTGGCAGTTCGGACACCGCCGTTATAAGTGCCCGAACTAGCTCTGCTGCGCCTGGGTTATCTGCTAAAATGAATTTCTGACTGCGACTCGACCGTGACGGTCACATCGGGAATGGTCGCGGAGACCAAAAGGGATACAAAGGCCGTGCTGGTACATTGTGAGCTGGGCACGGACGCATCAAAGCCAATGGCAATGCCAGGGCTGTACTGCAATGTGCCGGTATTGCTCAATACTTGCTGAAATGTGGAAGTGCCCTCGCTGACGGCCTGGGCTTGGTTGTAAAAGCGAGTAACTCCGCTGTCCCGGAACGCCTGCCGGTCTGCCGCTACCCAGGCAGCTTCCTCGCAGGCGGCATCGGTGGCGGTTTGTAATTGGTTGCGCACCCGCCATAGCTGGATACCGTCGACGACCAGGACTAACAATGGCACCACCACAAATGCAAGCAGCATGGTTGTCCAGATGAGACTCTGACCGGATTCTGACCGTGATCGCGCCATCACCAGCCCTCGTGGCGGAAGGTGCTGTTTGCCGCTCCGCTGATGTGGGGTGATATCGAGCTGCCAAAGAAGCCCACCAATCCAGCGAAGTAGTTGGGCACTCGATAGCTCACGTTGACCTGCACAACCCCGCCGCGACCGCCAGGTGCGTTGACACTGACGCCGTATTCGCCGATGCTGACGGCGTTGAGCTTCGACCAGGCTGCGCTGGCTGCTTCTCCGGCCTCGTTCGACTGGGCCACTGAGCCTTTGCGGGCGCCGTAGTTGGCGGCGTTATTGGCGTTCAGGCCAGCAATGCCAGCCAGGGCCAGGTTGATCAGGGCAAAGGTGATTAATAGCAGCAGCGGCAGCGTCATGGCCGCCTGGACGAGATCGCCGCGTTCGTCGCTCCAGAAGCGTTGCAGGATGGGCAGGCGGATTTTAGAGCGCACCAGCGATGCTTCCCAGTGTCGAGGCGATCTCTTCGCCCACGAGCGTGAGCATACTGATCGAAGCGATGGCGATCAGCACCCAGATCAGGGATTGTGAAACCAGGTCGCCATTTTCGTCTTGGATGAATTTACGGATGAATGAACGCATGGTACTACCTCCAGAGGAATGTTGGGTTAAATAAAAAAACGCCCTGACGTAGGGCGAGACACACCTGGCCCCAGGTCGGACGCTATGAGGGGATTATATCCAAGAAGGGGGTGGTTGTCAAATTATTTTTTCCCTTTCTCAATCAATTTTCACTTTCACCTCTTGCGTAGCACTCCATAGGAGTAGACACTGCAATTCATCGGTAGGTTGCGCAAAAAAGATAGCTGTATTGCTACAAAATTATTGCCTTGATTAGAACAAATAATCACTGCTCATATTAATATACTCAGTGTATCCCTCTCCAACTTTCGTGAAATCGTTATCGTCATCTAACCATGAGCGAATTGTAGGCTTACCAATTTTCAACACAGCGGGTATTTTCTTATCAGGATGTTCATACACTGCAACCATACTTAAAAATCTTAAAATATTCCGCCATGCTTCTTGAAACATTGCATCATCATATTCATCTTGCTCAGAACGGATTTTTTCTCTAAGCGTATCCTTATTTATACTTTTTTCTCGTAGTAAAGCTTCCAAAATTTCAATTCGATAAAAATTTGCAGAAGTTGCTATCAAATACGGTGTTAGAGGCCATTCGAATTTGCCATTTTCCGCATTCTTTCTCATTCTTTCCAAACTGTCTTCATAAGCGCATTTCATCTTATACAATAATGTTCTCAGGAGTTCTAACCATTCCTCATCACCCGTTGGCAAAAATATAGTCTTACCATCTTCAGATTCATTGGTTGGCTTGTTAAATATATCCAACTTTTTTCTCGGTATATCTTTGTCTTTCATGGCGACTACCTTTTTATCTAAATCACTCTGTTTCCGAAAGCAACCTAACGAGTTATTCACCGGCTTGGCGGGTTTGCAAGACTCCACCATTTGAAAACCTAGATTCTTTGCCCCGAACCGTCATTTTCGCGGCTGCTTTAGCCAAGTCCGGTGCAATTTGGGTTACTAAAATATAATTGCGCTAGAGGGGCGTGGCCGATGTGTTACCATAGGATTGACAACATCGCTGGGAACACATCGGGGGCTTGAGCGTCTGGGTCAGCCGAAGCCGCCTATGGGACACTCTTCGCTTCATCTTTAGTGAGCTGTCGGGGGGCTTTCGACAAGCTCATGCCATATTTGGTCACCCAGCGGATATTAAGTCTGGGTCTCCACTACGAAGCGGATGAACCCGTATCGGTAGGTGTAACTCTTACTGTGTACACTCCGTGTGACCCACAAATCCACGCCCCACTAACTATAGCGCGAACAAGTTGCGCAAAAAGGAGTGTACCATGAAACATTATCCTGAAGCAGTCCCTATAGAGCGTTATATTGCCATTGATCTCCACAAAGAATATGTGATGATTGGTGGTCAAAACGCACAACAAGAATGGGTCATGCGCCCTCGAAAAGTGAGCATATATAGCTTCCGCAATTGGGCCGCCAAAAACCTGAAACCAGGCGATGCAGTAGTACTTGATGGCGATCTATCCGAAACCTCGGACAACCATTTTCGCCCCAGAAAACAAGGTTTACCCCTATCTCTTGCGAGGATTGGCAATTACTCGGCCTAATCAAGTCTGGTCTACAGACATTACCTA
>JAYELX010000244.1:0-3187 GCA_034717875.1 Chloroflexota bacterium
TGTAACTTCGGCAAAACTAATTCCTTGCTTTTTCAGCTCGGCGATTAAACGAGGGGTGAAATGCAATCCCGCGGTGGGGGCTGCTGCGGAACCCGGCTCTCGAGCATAAACGGTCTGATACCGCTCCGGATCGTCCAGGTGGGTGTGGATGTAGGGCGGCAGGGGCACGTGACCGATTTCGTCCAAGTAGGGAGTCAATGGCTCGGAGAATCGCACCAGGCGGCGAGGGCCGCCCAAATCGGCCAAAATCTCGGCACGAGGCCCATCTTCGAGTTGAATTTGCTTGCCGGGGACTAAGCCTTTTCCGCCTACGAGCGATTCCCAAACCTGGGTTTCCGCTCGCCGCAGCAGGAGCAGTTCGACGCGCCCGCCGGTGGGGATTTTACGAGCGTACAACCGGGCTGGGATCACGCGAGTTTGGTTGAGGACGAGCAAATCGTTGGGGTTCAAGAATCCTCCCAAATCACGGAAAATAACGTCTTCCAGGGTATCAGAATCCCGCTGGAGGACAAGTAAACGCGAGCAATCGCGCGGCTCCACCGGAGTCTGAGCAATATATTCCTCAGGGAGGTCGTAGTCAAAGTCTATTGTTTTCAATGTTTAAGAATACGGAGAAGTAAATTAAGCCCCAACGTCAACAGGATGGAGAGCAAAATAGATGTCCCCAGTGCGAATATACAAGTGTAATTCTCGCCCTCGACACGAATGTCGCCGGGCAAGTTGCCCCACGAGAGACCGAGGCGTTGAGCTAAAAGCAAGAGGCCGCCCAGGGCTGCCAGCGTCAATCCAATGATAATGAGTATACGCGCCAAGGGAGTCAGAGACATTATAATAGCTTGGGTTGTTTGTCTTGGGGAGGTTTTATACCCAGATGCTGATAGGCTAATGGTGTGGCTACCCGGCCTTGCGATGTGCGTTCCAAAAAGCCCAATTGCAGCAAGTACGGTTCGACAACGTCCATGATGGTGTCGGGAGCTTCGCTGATGGATGCTGCAATCGTGGAGAGGCCGACCGGGCCACCGTTGTATTTCTCGATGATGGCTCCGAGTACACGGCGATCCATTTCGTCGAGGCCGCGAACGTCGATGTCGAGCAGTTCCAGGGCTTGCAGGGCGACCGCCTGGGTTATAGTTCCATCGGCGCGCACCTGAGCGTAGTCGCGCACGCGCCGCAGCAGACGCAGGGCCACGCGCGGTGTGCCGCGGGCGCGCTTACCAATCGCATCGACACCTTCCACCTCTGTGGGCACTTCCAGCTTTCGTGATGCCCGACGGATGATTTCTTTCATGGCAGAGAGTTCGTAATAGTTGAGGCGATACGTAGCCCCAAAACGAGCCCGCAATGGAGCGGTGACTAATGCCAGCCGCGTGGTTGCTCCAACGACGGTGAAGCGCGGCAATTTCAACCGTACCGAACGAGCAGAGGGGCCTTTGCCGATGACAATATCCAGAGCGTAATCTTCCATAGCAGGGTAGAGCACTTCTTCGACGACGCGTCCCAAACGATGAATTTCATCGATAAAGAGTATGTCCCCAGCTCGCAAATTGGTGAGGATGGCGGCCAAATCGCCAGCTCTTTCGACTGCCGGGCCAGCGGTGATTTTGATATTAACCTCCATTTCGTTGGCAAGGATATGCGCCAGTGTTGTTTTGCCCAAACCTGGAGGCCCATAAAAAATAACGTGATCCAGGGCCTCGCTGCGCTGCTTGGCTGCTTCGATTAGAATGTGTATATTTTCTTTGATCTGTGTCTGCCCGACCATATCCGCCAGCCGCGTTGGGCGCAGGGCGTAATCTAAACGATCTCCGGGCTTGGTTTCAGGGTCAATGACTCGATCTTGGGATTCATTCATGGCGTCAATTATACAACAAACTTGTATGTAAGTAATCGAGTATAAATTTAACAGTATTGCTCAGCCTCCAGTGCCCCACCCGGCGACCTCTCGCTGCGCGCACTCCCGCACGGGCGTTAACGCACCGTGCTAAATTTACGAAGCCCGTTCGGGCTATAGCTCGGATGAGCTTTGTTGTCTAGCACGGCGGATTTATCCCCGTGCGGGGGCGTGCCCAATGACCACTCACACCACATCTAGATTAAAAGCCTGACTCAAGACGCGGCGCAGCAACAACGTGGGGATTAGCACTACCAAATGAACGCCGAAGCTCATGGCCAAAACGACTGCCGAGGCACGCAAAGTATTGTTGAATACAGGAGCCAGGTTTTCTATCATCCAGGGGCCTGCTCCGGCAAGTGCGCCCAGTCCAATCAATAATGTGACCACAAAGAGCACGGGCAACCAGGCCCGGCGGTCATTTTCCGACGGAAGCATGGTGCTGCTTACCGCCACTGTCAGGTAGAACCATAACCAAAAGTCGGGTTGTTCGTATACGGCAACCAGGCCAGCAAAAGCAGTGGGTAAATCCCCACTGGAGAACGCATCCCACAGCAAGAGCAGCCCCAAACGTGAACGCCCAGCAAAAGCCACAAATAATCCCCCCAGCAACAAAGGAGCAGCCCCGATCAAAGCATCCCTGAGGATGTCTGTCGGGGCTGTTTCTACAAAGCCCATCAGCAAGCGGCCATCATCAGTTCGGCGTGGAATCAGGGAAAAGCGTCCCGTGCGCACTTGCAAGATTTTGGCCATCAAATAATGGCTGGTTTCGTGCAGCAATACGCCCGGGAGAAAAAGCACCGAAAAGATAACCAAAGCGATTTCCGCTCGGCGAGTGATTAATAGAAAAACGGCTTGAAGCTCACGATGAAAAATGCGCTGCAAGAAGATGAATGGGATCAGCGCCAATAAAACCCAACGCAGCCCGTCAAGTTGTGTCCACATGTTTATGCCCAAGTGCGCTTTCGAGCATCACTACAAAGCATCAAAATCCGGCTGCGACTCTGGCGATCTCGGCGAAAGCATCGGCCTTAAGACTGGCCCCACCGACCAGGGCGCCATCGATGTCCGATTGAGCGAAATAGCCTGCGGCATTGTGCGGTTTTACTGAACCGCCATATTGAATTTGAATTCCCTGCGCTACGTCTTGACCAAACATATCTGCCAGGGATTTGCGCACCACATCCCTGTGGATAGCGTTGGCATCTTCTGGGGTCGCGGCCAAGCCGGTGCCAATAGCCCAAATCGGTTCATAGGCAACTACCAGCTTGGCACCTTCTTGGGGGGATAAGCCTG